>NZ_JAUBRB010000121.1:0-3906 GCF_036701585.1 Microcoleus sp. POL10_C6
TACTTGAACGGGTTAATTGGAAATCAGGGAAAAACTTCATAAGTATAATTACTCACTGCTTTCATTGACATGCTCCCAATTCGCCTCAACTGTGCTCGATAAATTAGCAAATCAGCCCGCCGTTCTTCTAAACAAGATAACCCCCCAGCTTCGGCAATTTCTACAGAGCCTTCCAACGTAACTAACTCTGACACCAGCAGCGGTTCTTGGACTTGGTTGAACAGCGCCAGGGGAAGAGCGCCGACGGGGATTTTACCGAGGTGAGTAAACTCATAAGAGCGATCGCCCGACGACTCTAGCAATCCTTTGAGTTCCCACCGAAAGTTTACCAAGTCTTTGGGAATCGATCGCTTTTGAACCCCGTACTCTTTCCACAGCACTTTCAACTGTTCCAATTCCTCTTCCTTGAGTTCGATGTTGAAATTATCGTAGAGGGGAAGCGATGGGAAAGCTTTGGCTTTAATCCGCTGTGACACGGGCTTGCAAGTTTCCCCGGTGTGCGCGAAGTGATGTTCTTTCACTGACCCCTTTTTTGCTGTCAATCCGCCACCGCAGTAGAGGCAAGCGAGGTTAGTTTTTCCGCGCACAACTTCATCAATGCTCATCAGTTCACCACTGAGAGCAACACCAAATTTTAGCCACATTGTCTGTCAATTCTCCTTTGAGCAGGTTTGTAGATGCACCCGCTCCACATGATCGAGAATGGTAACAAATCCAGGGGGTGAGGGCTCCTGCCTTGGGAAAGAAAGCGATCGGCATTCGATGCTCTTGATGCGCGACTGTCAATCTAAAATCTAAAATCTAAAATCTAAAATTGCTCGTCACCAGTCGGGAATTTCTTGGGCAGCGTCGTCGGATTGGTCTTGTGGCAGTTGCTCTCTCGGTAACGGCACAGCGGGCAATTCATCCTGTACGCGGGGAAATACCTCTTCCCCGCGTAGGAAAGCATGGAAAGACTCGCCATCGCTCCTTTGACTTGATCCGGCTTCACTTCTAAGTAGCGCTGTAACTGTTCGAGGTTGCTGTGACCGCTGATTTCTTGAATAATCCGCAGCGGGATTCCGGCGTTGCTCATCGCTCGTCAGGGCGCTGCGACGGAAGCTGTGGGTGGATGCTCCCTCGATGCCGGCGCGATCGAACGCTTCTCTCAAAATCCGATCCGCTGAGTTGGTGTGCAGATGCTTCCAATGATGCTTGGGGTAGCGGCCGGGAAATAAGTAAATCTGACCCGCGTTGGGTTTCCAAGATGTCAGGAGCGATCGCAAATCCTCTATCACTGGAATTGTTCGGGTTTGGAGTTTTCCTTTGGTGTTGGCTTTGCGGAAGTTAATCGTAGAACGGACGGTGCCAGAGTTTGTGTAGATATCCTTGACCATTAACGAACAAGCTTCGGCAATCCGACAAGCGGTGTAGAGACAAACTCCGAACAGCGTGCGATCGCGTGAGGTTTGCAAACCTTTGTCAAACAGCAGTTCAATTTCCTGTTGCGTAAGGATTTGGCTTGTCCGTGTCCCTCTATTTCCATCAGGAGTGTATACCGGCCCAACACATGAGAGTTTGCCGCAAATACTACATTGCTGCATCCGTCGGGGGTATTTCTTAATGTGGCGGGTGAACGAGGTCAAGGGTTTTGTTCGGGCGATCGCTCCGGGGGTTTGATATGTTTGGTTAATGATACAAGCGCTGGGGTTGATAGGAATAAATATGTCTTTGCACCGCTTTTTCGGGTCAATATTTAGTTGGGCGGTATGCAATAGTGGTGGGAATAACATATATAGCCCCTGCCTATTTACTATCCCCAAAACGCTCGCACCCAATATGCACCTGCCACTCCACTACTCTGGTAGATTCTGCTAACATACCATCCAGGGCGCGGGGACTGCTGTTAACAATCTTTTGAGCTTCTTCCACATTTTCTGCCTGAATCACCCAAAGCCCTGTTCCATCAAGGGGAAAAACGGGCCACAACACAGTAGTATTCCTTTCTCCTGTTGCTGGCGAAACCAAGCTAGTTGATTAGGGTCGTGTTCTGGGTGAGCGTTTTTGTAGTCGTAATACTCTGGAATGGTTGCTACAACTACGGCAAAAAGTTTAGACATAATGCTTTGCCCAAACTGATAAAGTTCAAATCAAAAATAGCATAATGCTCCAATGAGTTTTGGTCGCACCCGCAGTTTTGTCATTTTTGAGTAAGGGTTGAAGCCCAGCTATGCAATGCCTAATTCGGTCTTTTACTGATGCACAATTAGATATCCGCGTGTCTTTTTAGAAGCTGAATCAGTAGTATTCATCGCTTTCCAAAGATTTTCAGTAGAAGTCCATACAGGCGGATATTTATAACTGGCTACGTCTTCAATCAAAAACCGATCGCTTTGTTCGTGATAGGCAGCGAGGGGGGAAATATGCCCGCTTTTACCCTGACCCAAAACAGAGCGTTGGTAGTTCACGATTATATAGTCGCCAGAACGGGCAAGGTTAGCTTTAGCTTGGCTGCGAAATTGGTTAAGTGTTGTCTCTGACGCATAATAGACCTCAACTTTGACGTTGTGACTTCTGAGCAAAGCCGCTAATTCATCAAGAGTCATCCCCGAAAAAGTGACGGCATAAGAAGAGCGGATGCTCTGGGTTTGACCGTCAAAAAAGGTGTCTTGGTTCAGGGTGCGATATCCCTGTTTTTTGGTGCCGAGTGCATTCAGAACCATCACACTACTAGCCACACCACAATAGGCGGGACGTTTTTGGGTTTCAATGTGGGTGCTAAGCAGTGGAAAATCCTGTTTGCTCTTGCTTTGGTTCAGTAGTTGTCGTCCTTCCGGTGATTCTAGAGAAACTAAAGTTTTGGGAAGTGGTAGTCGATTAACAGAAGGTGGCGAGAAGAGTTTCCAGGTGAAAACGCTTAAACCTGTGCCGAAGATTAGTAGAATACCCCCTCCAGCTTTTATTAGTCGCCCTCGCCATCGGTGATTGCCAGCCGTTGGATTTAAGTCCATATCTTCATCTCTCCCAAGAACAGTTGTGTGAAAAAAATCTTAGTCAGAATTTTTCGTTGAATAATTAAACATTACACCGTCTAAACCTTGTTATCTGGTTAGTAGCTCTGGTAACTATCGCCTTTGCTTTGGACACCATTATAGCAAGTCTTTTCATGGTTACATTTTCATTATAATTAAGGAAAACTATCATTGTTATCAAGCTGTCTAAAAAACAGGGATTCTGTAATAGAATTTTGAAATCTATGCCTGGGAGCAAGATTGCATCATGCCGCCAATACCCACAGTCACAGTCAAGTCAGGATACAAACCACAATCTATAGATACCAGCATTGAAGCTGACGTGCTGATGTTTCAGCTATTGCGACAGTTAACGCCCCAACAAAAAGTACAACGGACTTGCGCTTTCAATCAATCGGTGCGGAGGTTGGCAATATCTTGAATAAAGAACCAGTATCGTATCCGCTCAATAAATCGGGGTAACAGCAAAAAAAGAAGGTTCACAATCTAGGCACAGCATGGTAGAATCTGACGTATTATTAATCATAAAATCAAGGATGTCATAGTCTTTTTTAGCCACTAAAGTCACAATTAACCGTGGGTTTATACGACCCTTACTACAAGAATCAAGGAGCAATAATTCAGAGCCTTTATATTTTTTTGAATTTCATCAATCAGACCAGGACTCACCCAGAGAATAAACCGAAGATTGTTGACGAATAATCGTCCCTAGAGATGGAATATTTCCCAGGTAAGAAATACGGTCGTGCATATATTCAAAAAAGCTAATTCCTAATTTGCGGGTAGTCGCCACTAGAGACATGAAAACATCCATCGCCTTAGAGGATGTTTGAAAAGTCCAAGTAAGTCAAAAATCATGCAAGCCGTCGAACCATGATACGGATCATGGCGATAT
>NZ_JAUBRB010000045.1:0-13231 GCF_036701585.1 Microcoleus sp. POL10_C6
TTATATTTAACTCTGCTTGAATATATCGTGAGCTCCTGTTCTTAGTTTGCGATCGATTATTCAGCAAACCCTAGATATTCAGTCTTTGAAAGAGGGATTGAGGGGAATTATAGGTAATAGTTGAGCGAGATCCCTTCTGAATCTAGCTGATTAAGGACGATCGCTCTTTTTTTACCGCAGATGGACGCAGATTAACGCGGATGTAAGAAGGGATCTCGCCATGATTGATGAATGATGGGCGAGAGCCTTTCTGAATTATTAGAAAGGACGATCGCTATAATTCCAGATAGCGCTGCAAAATCTCTTGACTTTGGGAAAATAGCTCGGATTCCAATTGGCCGACTTGTTGTACTAATCTTGTTTTGTCGAAAGTCATGGGATCGACACAGACTAGCAAACTATCTGCATCTAAACCATTTTGTGGAGATGCGGGTACTAATATCACAGCAGCAGAAATCCGAGGATCGTGAGGACGAGCGGATGTAAATGGCAAAACAGTCACTTTGCTGCGTCGCTCGTTGAACAGCGTACCAGAAATGACTAACGCAGGCCGCGTTTTGCGTATTTCTGTTCCTACTGAGGGATCGAATCTAGCTATCGGGATGCTTCCCAGTCGGTAATCGCTTGAGCTTGCCATTCCTCATCCCATCCTAAATCTAATTCGTCAATTAGCTTGCAAGCTTCTGCTAAAGCTTGGTTTTCTTGTTGTTTTCGCCATTGTTTTAAGAGAGATTCTATCAAAGCACTGGGGTTGGGCGCTTTTTGATTGACGTATGTGAGTAAGTCATCTGGCAAGCTGATAGAGATGTCGCTCATTGGCTAATCAGAATAGTTTTTGGTGATTATTTTAGCAACAATTGACTGAAATGACAATTTTTTGTTAGTTGAATGCAACAATAAGGGATCTCGCCATGATTGATGAATCATGAGTGAGATCCTTTCTGCATTTGGCTGAGAAAGGGATCTCGCTCTTTTTTAACCGCAGATGGACGCAGATGAACGCGGATGTAAGAAAGGCTCTCGCCATGATTGATGAATGATAGGCGAGAGCCTTTCTGAATTATTAGAAAGGACGATCGCTATAATTCCAGATAGCGCTGCAAAATCTCTTGTGGACGACGAGATAGAATTCTTGATTTTCATCGAAGTGGGCGAATAGCTGCGGAATGCGATCGTGGCCACCTAACTTGTACAGGTGTTAAGGTTCGCTTTAAAACAGGCGTTTGGCTTCTTGCAGCAAGAAGGGATCATTGGACTGCGGCTTGAATCTCTTAACCACGCGCGGGGGCTTGTCGAGTAGATATTCGTCCTGTGCTAAGTAGGTTTCGCCAAATCCACCTTTACCCAATGAGCTGATTATGTAGTAATGTCCGCCAATAGTTTTGCCAATAATCATTTTGTTGTGATAATATTTTTGATAATTATCACACACTCGGATCGGATTCGGCGTACTTCTATAAACCGTCGGAGAAGCAGCTTCATTAAAACTCAATAACTGCAATAAAGGCAATGACTACAAAATCGATCGCAGATTACGATCGGGCTATTAAGCTTGATTCTAACCATGCTATAGCCTACTACAATCGGGGTAATGCCAAATATGCCCTAGGGAGAAACCAAGAGGCGATCGCAGATTACGATCGGGCTATTAAGCTTGATTCTAACCATGCTATAGCCTACTACAATCGGGGTAATGCCAAATATGCCCTAGGGAGAAACCAAGAGGCGATCGCAGATTACGATCGGGCTATTCAACTTAATCCCAACTATGCTGATGCCTACAACAATCGGGGTAATCTCAAATCTACTCTTGACGACAAACAGAGTGCAATCGAAGATTACCAAAAAGCCGCTGATTGGTATAAGCAACAAGGAAAAACAAGTGATGAGCAATATGCTGTCAACCAAGTAAAAAAACTATCCGAACAGTAGCGAATAACTGAGAATAATCATGCCTTCAAATGACTCACCCACTCCTGAAAATATCAATCGGAATCGCCCAACTCAAAGCTTCCATATGCCGAAAAACAGCCTGAGAAGGCACACTCCCATCCGCCCACTTAAACACATCAATTCCCCCCAAAGGATATTTCGATTTACCATTAATCCCCACCAACTTACCATAACTATCCAATACAGGCCCGCCACTCATACCCTCGGCAATATCATTAGTCTAACCAAGTTGGTATCCACTCTCAAGGGATTGAGCCGGCAATATTCTCACTTTCCCACTCGTTAACTTAAAAGATTTTAGCCCTCAATTCCGAGTCTTCTCTATAGACTCTGAATTAATCCAATGCCAATTGGGACAACCCGCAGCATAAACCCCATCTCCCACCGATAGCTTATTTGAGTTTCCGATTTCCGCAACTCGATAGGATTGAGAAGTGGTAAACTGCACTAAAGCTAAATCTACGTTACCAAACTGAGATTAACGCAGCCATTTAGCAATATGCGTCCGTCCGTCTGCTGTCAATACTTGATAAGTTTTGTCCTGATTATCAGCTACCACATGATTGTTAGTCAAAACAGTATAAATTTGTCCTTGACGCTGAAGAATTACGCCGCAACCGGAGACAGAATCAGATAAAATTCTGACTGTGACAAGATTAGCAATTTCGGAAACTTGCTGGTTAACTGGTTCGGAGATAACAGGAGATGCTGCTGAAAAATGTTCTGGTGTTTCTCGCGCTAAACCGTTTAAGATGCAAGTTAGTAGCAGTGAGATTGCTATAATTTGCCACTGATTCACAGATTTTACTGGCTTATCCTTGATTGTTCCAGTAAAGTGTGAAAGCAGGCTCATAATTATACCTCATTCGCTGACATTAACAGTTTGATATACTGATATAATTATGACACTAACTGCCTCGACACCAACTACTAATCGCCTTTAGCCAAAGTAAAATAATCTAGAAAAAGCAATCAAATTAGTAGAAGAAAAAATTTCCGGGTGGGAAGAAATCATCCTCCACTCACCTAGGCGGAGTCTAAAAAATCTCCCCAACAATCATCCCCGCCAATATGACAAACCCCACCCAAACATTTTGGCGAAAGATTTGACCATAAATTGGCTTAGGTATATCCGCTTTTCGGAGTTGAGTATATTGCAAAAGCCACAAAATCGCCGCCGCACAAATTGCCATCCAAAAACCAATATGCAAATGCAGATTAATTCCCATTGCTGCTAACAAACCGACAGTGCCAACAAAGAAAAAACCCACAGCATTAGCGGCATTATCCCCGAAAAATATCGCGCTGGAATTCACCCCCAAACGCAAATCGTCTTCCCGATCACTCATCGCATAAACTGTATCAAATCCCATCGTCCAAAACACGACTGCACCCCACAGCAGCCAAGTCGCTAATTCTAATTCGTCAACCGCCGCAGTCCAACTAATTAAAACTGCAAAACCCCAGGCAATTGATAGCACTAATTGCGGCACTGGAAAGAATCTTTTGGCCAGCGGATAGCAGATAATTACTGGTACGGCGGCGACGCATAGCCAGAAGCTTAAAGGATTGAGATAAAAAGCGAGAATTGCCGCACAAGCAAAGGAAATTAAAGCAACTCCTATTCCAGTTTGCACGGTGAGGGCGCGGGATGCTAGGGGGCGCGATCGCGTTCTTTCTACTTCGGGATCGATATCGCGATCCCACAAGTCGTTGATGACGCATCCAGCCGCACTCGTGGCTAAGGTACCCAACACAATCACACCCACCAATGCTGCGGGCGGCCTCCCGTCTGCTGCTAAAAAGACGGCCCAGAGGGCTGGAATCATTAAAATGAGCCTTCCTGCTGGTTTGTCCCATCTCAAAAGCCTTACGACGGTTAGCAATGTGGATTCGGGTTGGCGATCGGGCTCTGTAAGCATTTTAATTTTAGATTGGAGATTTTTAATATTTTAAGCCGATGACTCAGTAAATTCATGGAATAATTAAAAATATCTGTCAACCCCGATACACTCCAATGGTTAATTCACTTGCTTCTGCGGAGTCAAATCGCATTATTGCTGCTATTGATATGGGTACTAACTCGTTTCACATGGTGGTGGCGCGGATCGATCCGAAATTTCCCGCGTTTACGATTATTGCTAGAGAAAAAGATACGGTTCGGTTGGGCGATTGTGAGGTTAAGACAGGGCGCTTGAAGTCCGAGGTTATGGAAAGGGCTCTTGCCACTCTGCGCCGTTTTCAAGATATTGCTAAAACTTTCAATGTCGAACAAATTATTGCTGTAGCTACGAGTGCGGTTCGGGAAGCCCCTAACGGGCGGGATTTTCTCCAACAAGTTGCTGAAGAATTAGACCTGAATGTGAGTTTAATTTCCGGTCAGGAAGAAGCGCGGAGAATTTATCTCGGCGTACTTTCGGGAATGGAGTTTAACAATCAGTCCCAGGTGATTATTGATATTGGAGGCGGTTCTACTGAGTTGATTTTAGGAGATAGTTCAGAACCTCGCTGTCTCACCAGTACAAAAATTGGTGCTGTTCGCCTAACAGGACAATTTGTCAAAACTGACCCGATTAGCAAGGAGGAGTTTGCTTATTTGCAAGCTTATATTCGGATTTCGCTGGAAAGACCGATCGACGAATTGCGATCCCAATTCCATGCTGGCGAACCTTTGCGCTTGATTGGCACTGCTGGAACCATCGAAACTCTGGCCACAATTAACGCTCGCGAAAAGTTGGGAACAGTGCCGAGTCCCCTAGCCGGATATCAGTTAACTTTAAAAGATTTGCGCGATTTAGTCAATCGCTTTCGCAAACTTTCTTATGCCGAAAGGTTGGCAATTCCGGGAATGTCGGACAAGCGGGCCGAAATTATTCTGGCAGGCGCTTTGATTTTGCAGGAAGCTATGATACTATTAGGAATTGAATCGCTCACTGTTTGCGATAGGTCTCTGAGAGAAGGCGTAATTGTTGACTGGATGCTGGCGCACGGTTTAATTGAAAACCGCTTACGCTATCAAGGTTCAATCCGCCAGCGTAGCATTCTCCACATGGCTAACAAATATCAAGTTAATTTAGAACAAAGCGAAAGAACTGCAGCATTTACTCTCAATTTATTCGACCAAACTCAAGGAATTCTACACAACTGGGGAAGCGAAGAACGCGAGTTGCTGTGGGCTGCGGCAATTCTCCACAACTGCGGTTTATACGTCAGCCATTCAGCGCATCACAAGCATTCTTACTATTTAATTCGCAATGGTGAGTTATTGGGCTACACTGAAACAGAGATTGAAGTCATTGCCAATTTAGCTCGCTATCACCGGAAAAATCCTCCTAAAAAGAAGCACGAAAACTTTATTTTGCTTCCGAAAAAATACCGGGAACTCGTCAGTAAATTGCATCCTTTTATGCGGTTAGCTGTGGCTTTAGACAGGCGGCAGATTGGCGCAATTTCTGATTTTAAATGCGAATATCGCCCCGAAGTGAGAGAGTTTCACTTGCGCCTACAACCGCTCAATCGCGAAGACAATTGCGCTCTAGAAATGTGGAGTTTGGATTATAAAAAGCCGTGTTTTGAATATGAGTACAATCTCAAATTAGTGGCAACTTTGGAACCGAATCTGGTTCCGGTTTAAATACAAAGCCGAGCCTGGAAACGAGAGACTGTAGGGTGCGAAGTACGCACCCTACAGTTTCAACTTAACCCTAAGTCTAGTACCAATATTGTGTTTGACTCCATACTCCTCGCGATCGCCCTAGCCTGCCTTCAGAAGGCAGGGTGGATTAATTTTAGAGAGGATAAATCAATGCGATATGACTATTTGCTGACGCTATACGAAAGATTTAAGTAGTGTCTCATATCATGTCCGGTCGAGCGATCGCGATTTTTGTAGGGGCGGCTTCACCAACAATACCTGCAAATAATTGACAATCTCAAAAAACCGCCCCGACCGGGATATTATGGTTAATCGATCCTACATGATATTAGCCATCATTCTGATACAACCGGATTAGATATTATCTACAAACCAGGTAGCCCAATTACTGTAAAATCCTGTTGAGTGATGAGATTAGCTGATACGCCGTTGAGGCTAGCTAAGATTTGATCTGTGTTGGCAATTTTGATAAAAGTTGTGGTGTTTTCTTCAACTATGCTGAGTCGATCGACCGTTAACCCTCCCGTTAAAATTAATAAATCTTCACCTTGCCTAAAATCAGCGACTACATCGCGGCCTTTTCCCGCAGCCAAGAAAAAGTAATCCCGCCCGCTTCCCCCTTGCAGCGTATCGTTTCCGAAGTCTCCCATCAACCAGTCGTCGCCAATTCCCCCAATCAAAGTATCATCACCCTTACCCCCGTACAGAGTATCGCTACCGTCACCGCCGCACAATTGATCGGCATCTTGATTACCAAAAATTAAATCATTGCCGCTACCACCGCACAAATAATCTTTTTGATTGCTAGCATCCGTCGCGATATTGTCAATATCTCCGAAAATCGTATCCTCGCCCTCGCCACCGCAGATGCTGTCATTTCCCAAATTTCCAAACAGCAAATCATTGCCAGAATCGCCACAAATTATATCGTTATCTTTGCCGCCATGTAAGGTATCATTGTCCTCGCCCCCAGCAAGAGTATCTTCGCTTTCTTGTCCGTATAAAACGTCGTTGCCATTATTACCAAAAAGCAAATCTTTTCCTGTCAAGTCACCGTCAGATGCATCAGAAGTGCCACCAAATAAACTGTCATTACCTTCATCGCCAAGTAGGGTATCGTTTCCTTTGTCGCCCCAAACTACGTCATTATCTTTGCCTGCGATCGCCACATCATGATCTTTACCCGCATAAATAATGTCATTCCCAGCGTGGCCGACGAGATAGTCGTTATTTTCGTTGCCAAATATAGTGTCGCTGTCTGCATCCGCACCAACAGTAACTGGGCTAGCAAAGCCGCCGTAAATATTGTCGTTGCCGAATAAGCCATTTAGCCAGTCGCTGCCGTTAAAACCGTTGATGCTGTCATTAATATCACTGCCTGTTAGAGTATCTTTACCGTTAGTACCGTTGAGGGTATTTTCAGGGATATTTGGGCCGGGAATGGAAGTGCGATCGGGTAAAGTGATTCGATCGCACATACAGTCTTCCGAAGCAGGAGGAATTAGCGCAGGTGTGGGGGTTTCGCTTGTTGGAGATGTGTTTGGGGCGATCGAATTCTGATTGGCGATCGGCGTTTCCCCAGGTTTAGCCGTTGAAATTGGAGTTTCTCCAGATGTCGCAATTGGTGTCGCAATTGGTGTCGGAATTTCCCCAGGAATTAGCGTCGGTGTCGGAATTGGAGTTTCCCCAGGAATTGGCGTCGGAATTGGAGTTTCCCCAGGCGTCGGAATTGATGTCGGAATTAGTGTCGCAGTCGGAATTGGCGTCGCTGTCGGAATTGGAGTTTCCGCAGGCGTCGGAGTCGCTGTCGGAATTGGAGTTTCCGCAAGCGTCGGCGTCGGTGTGGGAATTTCCGCAGGTGTCGGAGTCGGAGTTGGCGCCCGAGTTGGCGTCGGAGTTGGAGTTGGCGTCGGAGTTTCCGCAGGTGTCGGAGTCGGAGTCGGAATTGGCGTCGCTGTCGGAATTAGAGTTTCCGCAGGCGTCGGAGTCGCTGTCGGAATTGGAGTTTCCGCAAGCGTCGGCGTCGGTGTGGGAATTGGCGTCGGAGTTGGAATTTCCGCAGGAATTGGCGTCGGAGTTGGAGTTGGTGTCGGAGTTTCCGCAGGTGTCGCTGTCGGAATTGGAGTTTCCGCAGGTGTCGGAGTTGGAGTTGGCGTCGGAGTTTCCGCAGGTGTCGCTGTCGGAATTGGAGTTTCCGCAGGCGTCGGAGTCGGAATTGGCGTCGGAATTGGCGTCGGAGTTGGCGTCGGAGTTTCAGCAGGCGTCGGAGTTTCAGCAGGCGTCGGAGTCGGAGTTGGCGTCGGAGTTTGAGCAGGTATCGGAGTCGGAGTTGGAGTTGTATCTACAATAGTCAAAACAGCACTATAAATCCCTCCTAAATCAGCTCCGTTAGTGGGATTGTTCAGAGTTAAATTAACAGTTTCATCCTCTTCTATTGTCGCATCATCAACAATTGGAATCGTGAAAGTTTGAGTAGTTTCGCCAATGCCAAAATTTAATGTTCCCGATGTCTGGTTATAGTCGCTGCCAGCATTAGCAATGCCATTACTTGTACTGTAACTGACAGCAGCCACATTAGTAGCATCAGTGCGAGTAACAGTAATTGTGGCAAATTGACCGTTTTCATTAACGCTGTAAGTTGCGGCACTAAAGTTAAATGTGCCTGGATTGGTGAGATTGATAATGAACGCTTGGGTGTCAGAAGTATCGAGCCCTTCGTTCTCTATACCGCCATTATCTCTCAGGTTGAGAGTGATATTAGCACTGCCGATCGCCCCCTGCATCGGTGTAAAGGTTAGCGTCCCCACCGAGTCGATCGCAGGTTGTACACTAAACAAAGCAGCATTATCATTCCCTACGACTTGAAAAGCCACAGTTTGTCCCGATTCGTTGGCAGGGCCTGGAGAAATCGCAGTCGCCCATCCGGGGATGGTTTGTGGCCCCGAATTGCTGCTGAGAGTGCGATCGCCTCCTTTGACAAACGAAGGTGCATCGTTGACGGGATTAACTGCGATCGAACTTGTTAAACTATTAGTGCTAAACGGCGTTGTTCCCCCGGTAACAGAAGCATTGACGCCCGCAGTACCGTTACCCACTCCGTTACTTCCATCCCACGCCCGAAAACTAATTTTTGGTTCGCTTCCTGGGGTACTGTAATAGTCTTGGTTGGGTACAAACCGAACTTTCGCAGGCGTTTGCAGGGATACCCGCGTCAGGTTGATGTTAGCTTGCGCCGAGGTTGTGTCGTCACCGAGGAATAGAAAATTAGGATTTTCGTAAGGATCTATCAAGCCGCTAAATCCTGAATAATCGCGCAGCGGGCCGGTTAGTATGATAGCGCTGCCATTGGAAAGAAAGTAATTGTCACCTTGAACTCTGAGAGTGTAGTTAGTAGCAATATTGGTGTTATAAGCAACATTCTCTGCTGCAACAAATAATCCGTTGGTTTGTCCGCCTGGGTTGGGAGTAATGCCGTCGCCTTGTGCAAAGATATTGCCAGAAGTTGCAGATAGCTGCTGAAAACCGATTTCAATGGCTTTGCGATCGCTAGTAACAGCAACAATGCTAAAACCAGCCCGATTTTGATTAGTGCGGGATTCCGAAATAATTTGGAGATTAAAAGACAAGCTAAAGCCTGTAGTGCGATCGAGCGGTGGCAATGACGAATTTAAAAGATTCTTTGTATAGCCAGCATAGATGCTATTGGCAGCAGTGCTGTTTAAATTAACTCCATTACCGCTAAATATTTCTGAAGCTTTAGTGGCAGGAGAGAGAAGATTTAAGTTAGTCAAAGACAGCCAATTTTGAGCACTGGGAGTGTTACCAAGTAAGCCATTATAAAGACGAGTCGGGCCGAGCACGGTGGCTGAACTTTCCGACACTGGGCCGAAATTTGTCCAAGTATTGCCATCTGTTGAAAATTGCCAATTTCCGTTAGTATTGTCTGCAGCGGTGACTGCAACACCCAAAGGATCGCCATTAGCGTCACTTCCTAACTCGCTAGTGAGGTTAAAAATACTAAAGCCTGTGTTAGCTGCGCTGGGTATATCTTCATTAATTGCGATCGGCGGATTAACATTAGGATCTGCCCAAGTCGGAGCAATGTTAACCTCCCGGTTGCGGAGAGTGTTAATATAAATAGTGTTAATTCCGCCGTTGGGCAAACCCAAGGAGCCGGGACTATTTATAGCATAACTAGCAGTTCTGTTGATGCCGCCAATATCGCTCAAAAACTCGACATTAGCCCCGTTGATTGGTGCTGAAATTTGCACCTTAGCTGCACTGCCAAATACCCCTAATCCAGTCGTCGGCCAGGCGAGGGAATCAACAGAAGTAATTCCCGCACTGCTAGTATCTACCCAAACAATATCTGAGGCTGCAAAATCCCCACCAAAACCGTTAGTTCCGAATAAGACATTATTGAGATAAGTACCGCCAGCACCGTTATTTATCAGCAATTGAATGTTCCAATCAGCATCATTTCCGCCGGCTACCGGGTTGTAGGTAATATCATTAGTAGGAATGACATCTGAACCGCCGATCGCAATTATTGTTCCAGCCTTGAAAACAGGAGCAATACTCGCCATGTTCCTGAACTGATAAGCAGAAAATTTCTGTGCTGTTGCACTGCTTGAATCGCCTACAAAAAAACTTTGAATTTGAGCTGTTGTTAGATCTTCGGTCAACAGCAGTTCCACATACTCATTCCCCTGGAATTGCCCGTTCCGCCGGAATTCGTTAATAATTATCTGTCCCATATAGATGCACCTAAATTTGAGATGATTATCTATTAGCTATTAACTAATGTCGTTTTTTTTACATTAAATTTTTTGCTTAAGTAAATACACTGTCAGTATTTTCTCGGTATAGTAGCTCGTTTAAGTCATTTTTGTTACTAAAATAATATCTGGAGTGCTGAGCAGTGTCAAGCAAAAGCTTGGATTATTGTCGATCGCACTCCCGGACGCAAAAAGTGATTTGATACACTACTCATAGCGGTAAGCAGCGCGTTGCACACTCTACATAATTAACTAAGATGCGGAGTACGCACCTTAGTTAATTAATTTGTGCTTACCCGAAGATGGTAAAATCATTCACACCGATCGCACTAGCTTGCACTCCATTCAAAGCAGCCAAAAGTAGACCGTTCTCACCAATCCTGATGAAAGCTGCATTAGCGTTTTGGGTAATACTAAGTTGACCAAAAGTTAGACCGCCCGCTAACACCAGCAAATCTTCACCTTTTGTGAAATCACTAATTATATCGCTGCCTTCACCTGCTGTTAAAACAAAGCGATCGCGCCCAATGTCGCCGCTGAGAATATCATTGCCCAAACCCCCAATCAGACAATCGTCGCCTTGACCGCCGTAGAGAGTATCGTTGCCAGCACCGCCCCATAGTTTGTCACTACCGCCGTTGCCAAACATCAGATCGTTGCCAGCACCGCCGCACAAGGAATCTGGATCGGCGTTAAAGTCGATCGCACTGTCTCCTAAAATAGTATCGTCCCCGTCGCCGCCGCAAATGCTATCACTGCCGCGATCGCCCAACAGCCGATCGTTGCCAGTACCCCCCACCACAACGTCATTGCCCTTGCCGCCGTAAACCGTATCATTGCCCTCGCCGCCGCTTAGAGTATCGGCAGCATCTCCCCCGTTCAAGAAGTCGTTGCCAGCACCGCCAAACAGCAAATCGCGTCCAGTCGAGTCAGGGCTAGACGGGTCAAAACTGCCTCCAAACAAGCAGTCATTACCCTCAGCCCCAACCAGAGTGTCATTGCCTTTGTCGCCCCAAATCAAGTCATCGTCTTTGCCGCCGATCGCCACATCATTGCCCTTACCCCCGAAAATGCGATCGTCGCCGCCGGCGCCGTTGAGGTAATCATTGCCATTGCCGCCAAACAGCAAGTCTTTGTCTGCATTCGGGCCAAGGGGGATATTGCTGGGCAGTCCCCCGTAAATATTGTCGTTGCCCCTTTCGCCCAGCAGAACGTCGTCGCCGTTGAAACCGCTGATAACGTCGTTGAGATTGCTGCCGATGAGGAAGTCGTCGCCGTCAGTGCCATTGAAAGTGCGATCGACAGAATTCGGGCCGGGAATCGAACTGATCGCGGGTAGGGTAATTTGTTCGCAAATGCAATCGTCTGGAGTTGGAGTCGGAGTTCCCGTGGGAGTTGGAGTCGGAATTTCCGTTGGCGTTGGAGTTCCCGTGGGAGTCGGAGTCGGAATTTCCGTTGGCGTTGGAGTTCCCGTTGGCGTTGGAGTTCCCGTCGGAGTCGGAGTTCCCGTCGGAGTCGGAGTTTCCGTTGGCGTTGGAGTTTCCGTTGGCGTTGGAGTTCCCGTCGGAGTCGGAGTCGGAGTCGGAGTTCCCGTCGGAGTCGGAGTCGGAGTTTCCGTCGGAGTCGGAGTTTCCGTCGGAGTTTCCGTCGGAGTCGGAGTCGGAGTTCCCGTCGGAGTCGGAGTTCCCGTCGGAGTCGGAGTCGGAGTTCCCGTCGGAGTCGGAGTCGGAGTTCCCGTCGGAGTCGGAATCGGAGTCGGAGTCGGAGTCGGAGTCGGAGTTTCCGTTGGCGCTGGAGTTTCCGTAGGAGTCGGAGTCGGAGTTCCCGTCGGAGTCGGAGTCGGAGTCGGAGTTCCCGTCGGAGTCGGAGTCGGAGTCGGAGTCGGAGTCGGAGTCGGAGTTTCCGTAGGAGTCGGAGTTTCCGTGGGAGTCGGAGTCGGAGTTCCCGTCGGAGTCGGAGTCGGAGTTTCCGTGGGAGTCGGAGTTTCCGTGGGAGTCGGAGTCGGAGTTCCCGTCGGAGTCGGAGTCGGAGTTCCCGTCGGAGTTGGAGTTTCCGTGGGAGTCGGAGTTGGAGTTTCCGTGGGAGTCGGAGTTGGAGTTTCCGTAGGTGTCGGAGTTGGAGTTCCGGTGGGAGTCGGAGTTCCGGTGGGAGTCGGAGTTCCGGTGGGAGTCGGAGTTCCGGTGGGAGTCGGAGTTGGAGGGGTATTTACAATAATGCTTCCCGTGACGATCGCAGAATCAGCTTTCCCGTCATTAGCTTTGTAGGTAAAAGAGTCTGTCCCTGCAAAACCAGCATTCGGAGTGTAACTGAAGGAACCGTCTTGGTTGAGGACGATCGACCCTTGAGTCGGATTTGCCACCAAAATCGCAGTCAGCGGGTCATTTTCCGGGTCTGTATCGTTGATTAAGACTCCCAAACCCGTCACGTTGAGACCCGTATTAAAAGCAGTAGTATAGCTGTCAGAATTCGCCACAGGCGGGTTATTGTTGACGCTGACAGTCACGGTAGCCGGTTCAGAGCTAATTATTCCGTCGCTGACTGTGTAGGTAAAGGTGTCTGTTCCAGAAAAGCCTGCGTTAGGAGTATAAGTGAAAGAACCGTCTTTGTTGAGGGCGATCGACCCTTGCGTCGGATTTGCGGCCACCACAGCAGTCAGCGTGTCTAAATCTACGTCGGAGTCGTTGGCTAAAACTCCCGGCACTGTTACGCTGAGGGCTTTTCCGGCACTGGTGCTATAGGTATCCGGCTGCGGCTGCGGCGGATTATTGGTAACGTTGATGTTCACCGTGGCGGGGACAGTCGCAGCCCCGTCGCTAACGTTGTATGTGAAGGTATCAGTGCCTAC
>NZ_JAUBRB010000045.1:13331-57296 GCF_036701585.1 Microcoleus sp. POL10_C6
AAGTCGCTGTCGGTGTCGTTGCTTAAGACTCCCGGAAATTGGCTGAGAACTTTATCGTGCAGAACCGTGTAGGTGTCAGGATTTGCTGTGGGCTGATTATTGGTAACGTTGATGTTCACCGTGGCGGGGACAGTTCTAGTATCAGTCCCATCGCTAACGGTGTAGGTGAAGCTATCAGTACCGACAAAGCCAGGGTTAGGAGTGTAAGTGAAGTCGCCGAGGGGGTTAAATATGATCGTACCTTTGGTTGGGCCTGTGACTAAAGTCGCACTCAGCGGGTCGCTGTTGGCGTCGGTGTCGTTGCTTAAGACTCCCGGAAATTGGCTGAGCACTTTGTCGTGCACGACGCTGTAGCTGTCATTGACGGCTACCGGGAAATTATTAACCGAGATGGGGCCGAGAGTAAAAGTGGCACTTGCTTGATCCGTGGCGTCGCCGAAAAATAAAAAGCTTGACTGGGTGTAGGGATTGAAGGGTAAAGCAGGCTGGCTGGTTGCTGGATTAAATGCTCCGTAGTTCCGCAGCGACTGATTTGTCAACAATGCTGTGCCGCCAGCAAACAGGCTGTAACTCGTGCCTTGAACCACCAGTTTGTAGTCGGTAGCATTGCTGATGTTAAAAGCTGCATTTTCCCCGCGAGTGAACAGGGGATTATCTTGCTGGGCAAAAATGCCTCCGTTAGGGCCGAGATTGCCGTTGGTGAAACCGAGTTCAATGCCTTTTGGAGCGTCGCTGCTAATAGCGATGATGCTGAAACCTGCTCGATCGTCACTACCACTGTTTTCCGCGGTAATTGCAACGTTGAAAGAGACGCTATAGCCGTTAGTAAGGTTGAGGGCCGGGAAAGTTGCGTTGACTGGAGTAAATGTTCCTGGCGCAGGAGTAGGAGTGTATCTGTAGTTGGTGTAGCCCGCATAGCCTGTAGTGTTATTGGCGGCGGTAACGCTAGCAGTATCAATGCCCGTGTTGGGCGAGAACGCACCAGTGGCAAGGGGAGCAGTACCCACTGGGGCAGGTAGAGGTATCTGCCCGTAAGCTAATTGAGTACCGGCTGCTGTCCCGATGCCTGGTGTGGTTGCTGATGTTGGTGGTAGTGGTGAATAGTTTGTGCCGTCGTAGAGGGTACGGCCGAAGGCAAATTGATAGGTGGCTCTTGTTGCTGGGTCGATCGCCAACCCAGATGACACCGCTCCCGTTGTATAATCTAATTCCCAATCTCCGCCTATAGCTGAACTGCCGATCGGCGATCTAGAAGCAGCAATTTTTGCGTTAGTTAGCTGACTCAGTTGCTGCACAAAGTTAGCGCCCTTTTCGCCCGCCGCTACATCGCACCCGTACAACAAAATCTCTCCACTGTCTGCCAGCGATCGCGACCAACGCTGCAATTGGTTAGCATAAGTTTTTAAATTTGTCAAGTTTAGATCGATCGCGCCTAGCAGCAAACTCGCGGGGCGACCGTGGGAGATGATATGAATACTTTTTATATTGCTGCGACTCGCTAGCGCTTCAGTAATTTGTGCTACTCCATCCCGGACCGCATCAAGGATAATTAATTCTGTCCCCGCTGCGATGCCGTTGCGGAGAGTTTGGGCATCTGGAACAGCAGAATCGAGAAAGGCGATCGAACTAAAAACTGAACTGGTAAAATTTTGCACAATTACACCTCTGGTTAGATGACCGTAGGAAAATTAAGATGTGTCGAGCTTAGCAAATTCACACATTAAATGTCATGAGTAAAATTAACAATCAAGACTGATATTAACTTTCCGTGAAGCTGCTACAGATTCATCTTGTAGAGGCGCGTTTAGCAAATAATTAATTATTTCAAAAACCGACAATCCCAGTACAAAAGTTGACCTTTTAGGGTTCGATCGCCAAAAGTTCTTCAGCAACCAATCCTTTCTGAATAGCGAGCACTGCTGCTTGAGTGCGATCGCGCACTTCTAACTTTTGCAAAATCGCGTGCACGTGAACTCGCACCGTCCCCGGAGCAATGCACAATATTTGTGCAATTTCCTGATTGCTTTTTCCCGCCGCAACTAAAGCTAATATTTCCTGTTCTCGCTTCGTCAGCGGATTCTCTAAAAGTTCCGATTTTAACCCATTTTTCACAGGTTCGGGATTAGCAAAAACCGCCCGAATTTCCGCAGTCGCGGCCTGATCCCACCACGAAGCGCCCGCCGCCACCGATCGAATTGCCAACACCAAAGTTTCCGCCGCAATTCCTTTGAGACAATAGCCCTGAGCACCCGCACCAATCAATCTTTCAATTAAGGATTTTTGCGAATGAGAAGTTAAGATTAAAACGGGAATTGCTGGATGTCGCTGTTTAATTTGGCGGCACGCTTCAATACCCCCAATTCCCGGCAAACCGACATCGAGAACCACTACATCGGGCAAGTGTTCCTGAGTCAGTTCTACTGCTGTTTCGCCATCTTCTGCCTCGGCAATTACTTGCAAGCAAATTTCTTGCTGCAACCGCGTTTGCAGCCCCAACCGAAACAGTTCGTCGTCTTCAACTAGGAGAATTCGCAATGGATAAGCTGGTTTCATTTCTCTGGGATAGCAGGGAGTCGGAATCCAAACAAAGCGCCGTGTGGCAATTTATTTTCTGCCCAAATTATACCGCCGTGCGCCTCAATAATTTGGCGAGATAAGTATAAGCCCAATCCCGATCCTTTGGCTTGCCGATCGCCGTTTCCTTGATAAAAACGTTCAAACAAGCGGGGCAGTTCCTCTGCAGTAATTCCTAACCCGCTGTCAATAACTTTCACCACCTGATAACTTGAATAAAATTCCATCACCACTTCTACTTTACCGCCGCGAGGAGAATGGTTAATTCCGTTTGTTAACAAATTAGCAAAAACGCGCTGAAGTTGCACTGCATCGCCGTTTACCCACAAAGAGCGGCGGAAATCTGACTCTCCGTAACTCATATTAATGTAAACCCGGCGCGCTGCCGATAAATCTATCAGGGTGGCAATTACTTCTTCTGCCAAAGCAACTAAATTTACGGGCGCAAGTTGCAGTTTTAAACCTTCGGCATCGTTGCGGTAAACATCCAGCAGCGTTTCTACTAATTGTAGAGACATTTTGTGCGATCGCGCCATTGTTTCGAGAACTTTTTGCTGACTGGCGGTGACATTCCCAAATTTTGCTGACTGAAAAGCTTTAATTGTTTCGATCGCCCCTAGCATCGGCGTTTTTAAGTCGTGACTCAAAGTAGAGACAAAATCTTCTCGGATGCTTGCTAGCTGCTGCTGCGACTGCAACTCAGCTTTAGCGATCGCGATCGCTTCTTGGTACTGGTGGTTGCGATCGCTCAAATATCCCGTCACCCCTAAAGCCATGACTGCGATCGATCTATTTGCAACTGTCGCTAGGGCGATCATTTCTCCAGGAGGAACACACAAATTTAACAGCGTCAAAGCTACTGCTACCAGCGTAATCTGTAACTTACCCAACCGACTCAAGCGCGAATTTGCCAGTAAAATCGGCCCTGTGTATAAATACCCAAACAGATACTCCGACGGCGTAGTAAATTCCAGCACTACAACGATCGCAAATAAACTTGCGATCGACCACATCCCCCGCAAATACTTCTCTTGAATTGCCTGGTTGTCTGTGATTTTCAATAAGCTGCTTAACATCCTTTATCCATCCATTTTATATTTTATATTTACACTCTACTCTCTGCCTTATTCCTGCGGTTTTTCATCGCCGAAATTTGGGGAGCATCTCAATGAAAGCAGCAAGATAAAAATTGGAGTTTTGAGGCTCTCTTGCTGCGAGGCAGGAGGGAAGAGTCAGAATTTAGGAGCCAGAAGAAGTGTTTTTACAAATATGAGATGCTCCCGAAATTTGTCTCTTTTGACGCAAAAACAAGCGTTTAGAGAACATCTATATCTGCCAGCATAGATACTGCTAAATAGTTAAACATTTGTCTGTCCGTAAAAATATATAGCAGCTAAGCATAACGGGTAAACGGCAACTTATACCTGCGGGCTGATTATCAAAAATCCTAATGGCAAGTATATTGATTTTTAAAAGCAGATTGCACTTTTAAGGAAGTATTGGCTCAGTTATGCTTGAAGGATTAATTCAAATCGCATTAACGCTAATCATTGTAGTAGCGATCGCCCCTATTTTTGGTAATTACCTGGCGCGGGTGTACATGGGAGAACCAACCATTTTAGACCCGGCTATTAAACCTCTAGAACAACTCATCTATAAATCCAGCAATATCCGGTCTATAGATTCGATGACAGGTTGGCAATATGCGCGATCGCTACTGTACAGCAATGCAGCAATGGGCATATTTGTTTTCCTAATTTTCATGCTTCAAGGAGTGCTGCCTTTAAATGCCACCGGCTTAACTGCCCCAACCTGGGATACTGCGCTGCACACAACTATTTCATTCCTTACCAATACCGACCAACAGCATTACTCCGGCGAGACAACATTCACTTATTTATCCCAGTTAACTCTGGGTTTTTTAATGTTTACCTCAGCCGCTACAGGTTTAGCAGTAGGGATTGCTTTTATCCGGGGATTAACCGGCCGTCCATTGGGCAACTTTTACATCGATTTAATTCAATCAATCACCCGAATCCTGCTACCCCTTTCTTTAATAAGTGCCTTACTTTTGCTAATGTCGGGAGTGCCAGAAACCCTAGCAGGGCCGGCGGTAGCTCGTACATTAGAAGGCGGCACGCAAATCATTGCTCGCGGCCCAGTAGCTCACTTTGAAAGCATCAAACAACTGGGAGAAAATGGCGGCGGATTTTTTGCCATTAACTCGGCTCATCCTTTTGAAAATCCCAACCCTTTTACAAACCTGCTGGAAACACTAGCAATGGTTTCTATACCAACAGCTATGATTCACACCTACGGGAGGTTTGCCAACAACAAAAAGCAGGGATGGCTGATTTTTTGGATGGTGTTTGGCATCTACGTTATCTTGATTGGGATTGCAGCATTTGGCGAGTACAGCGGCAACCCTGAAATTAATAATTTACTGGGCACACAACAACCAAATTTAGAAGGCAAAGAAGTTAGATTTGGCTGGGCAGAGACTGCACTGTGGGCTGTCACTACGACAGGGACAATGTGCGGCGCTGTCAACGGGATGCACGATTCTTTAATGCCTCCCGGTGGTTTTGCTACTCTGTTTAATTTGTTTCTGCAAATCGTTTGGGGCGGACAAGGAACGGGAACTGCTTACTTGTTTATTTACTCCATTTTGAGCGTGTTTCTCACCGGATTGATGGTGGGGAGAACGCCAGAATTTTTGGGACGCAAAATTGAAAAACGAGAAATTGTTTTAGCCAGCGTAGTTTTGTTAATTCACCCGATCGCAGTTTTAATCCCTGGTGCCATTTCCCTCGCATTTACCGACAGTTTGAGCGGCATCAGCAATCCGGGATTTCACGGCATTTCCCAGGTGATGTACGAATACGCTTCGGCTGCAGCCAACAACGGTTCTGGCTTGGAAGGATTGGCCGACTCTCAACCCGCAGCTACCGGACTTTGGTGGAATTTAAGCACCTGTTTTAGCCTGCTGTTGGGGCGCTACGTTCCGATTATTGCCCTACTGCTTTTAGCTGACAGCATGACGAACAAACAACTGGTTCCCGAAACAACGGGCACTCTCAGAACCGATTCAGTTTTGTTCACCGGCGTCACCGCAGGAGTAATTATAATTCTGGGCGCGCTGACATTTTTCCCAGTTCTAGCTTTAGGGCCAATTGCCGAAGGATATGAAATTAGCAGCGGCAAATTTGAACCGACACCGATAACTGCACCCACAACACCCTTAGCAACACCAACTCCTCCACCTCAGTAGCCAAAATTCTCAACCTCACTCTTCTCTTTCTCTGTGTTCTCTGTGGTTCATTAAAAATCCCCAATCGATATGACTTCTTCCCATACCCCTGATCCCCCAAAAAAACCTGCTAGAGGCTCTCGTGAGTCTCGCAAGCACACGCCAAAAGCAAATACAAAAGGTCTTTATCAAAGAGCTTTTAAACAAGCTTTTGTCAAGCTAAACCCACGGGTGATGCTGAAAAATCCGGTGATGTTTGTGGTGTGGGTTGGCACAATTGTGACTGCATTATTAACTATCGACCCGACGCTGTTCGGCCCGGTTCCCGGCGAAAATCAGAGAGTTTTCAACGGTTTAGTCACGTTTATTTTGTTCTTTACTTTGGTATTTGCTAATTTTGCCGAAGCGATAGCAGAAGGGCGGGGGAAAGCGCAAGCAGATGCACTGCGATCGACCAAAGCCGACACAACAGCCCGCAAACTCCTACCAGACGGTTCAATTCAAGAAGTTAGTTCGACATCTCTGAGACGCGGCGACCAAATTAAAGTGATCGCAGGCGATGTCATTCCTGCCGACGGCGAAGTGATCGCAGGTGTCGCGTCGGTGGATGAATCTGCGATCACTGGCGAATCCGCACCGGTGCTCAAGGAACCCGGATCGGACATCGCCAGTTCCGTTACCGGCGGGACGCGCATCCTTTCCGACGAACTGACGCTGCGGGTGATGGCAGATCCGGGTAAGGGGTTTTTGGACAGGATGATCGCGCTGGTAGAGGGCGCAGAACGCTCTAAAACGCCGAACGAGATCGCGCTGACGGTTCTGCTGGCGGTGCTGACTCTGGTGTTTTTGATTGTGGTTTCGACGATTCCGCCGATCGCAAATTATGTGAAAACTCCCGTGGGCGTGGTGACGCTGATTTCGCTGCTGGTGGCGCTGATTCCAACAACCATTGGAGGTTTGCTGAGCGCGATCGGCATTGCGGGCATGGATCGCGTCGCTCAGTTTAACGTGATAGCGACCTCTGGACGCGCTGTGGAGGCTTGCGGCGACGTGAATACGCTGATTTTGGACAAAACGGGGACGATCACGCTGGGGAACCGTTTAGCCGAAGAATTCATTCCGGTTAACGGTCACTCGCTGCAAGAAGTGGCGCAGGTAGCCTTGGATGGGAGCGTGTTTGACGATACTCCAGAGGGAAAGTCGATCGTCCGTTTGGCTCAGAATTTGGGCGCACAGGTGGATTTCGATCGCGCTAACGCCACTGGGCTGGATTTTTCTGCAAAAACGCGGATGTCTGGCACGGATTTGCCCGATGGGACGGAGCTTCGCAAGGGTGCGGTTGATGCGGTGAAGGGTTTTGTGCGATCGCGCGGCGGCAATTTCGGGCCGGATCTCGATGCAGCTTACGAGCGAGTTTCCCGCTTGGGAGGCACACCCTTAGCTGTTTGTCAAGGCAGCGACACCTACGGCATTATCTATTTAAAAGATGTCATCAAACCGGGAATTCGCGATCGATTTGACCAACTGCGAAAAATGGGAATTCGCACCATTATGCTCACCGGAGATAACCGAATTACAGCATCAGTAATTGCCGATGAAGCAGGGGTTGACGACTTCATTGCCGAAGCCACTCCCGAAGACAAAATCGACGTAATTCGCAAGCAACAAGCCGAAGGCAAATTAGTAGCAATGACAGGAGACGGAACCAACGACGCACCCGCACTAGCCCAGGCAAATGTAGGACTCGCGATGAATTCGGGAACCCAAGCAGCGAAGGAAGCAGCGAACATGGTGGACTTAGATTCAGACCCCACAAAACTAATTGATTTAGTTACAATTGGCAAACAATTGCTGATTACTCGCGGCGCGCTGACCACATTTTCCCTAGCCAACGATATCGCTAAATATTTTGCAATTATTCCGGCAATATTTTCCCCTGTTGGGGCTTTAAACGTCATGGGTTTAGCCAGCGGTCAATCCGCAGTTTTGTCGGCATTAATTTACAATGCTTTGATTATTCCCGCTTTGATTCCACTAGCATTAACTGGTGTAAAGTTTAGACCCTTGACTGCAAATCAACTGTTGCAGCGGAATATTTTAATCTACGGATTGGGCGGAGCAGTCGCGCCGTTTATCGCCATCAAAGTTATTGATGTTTTGATTACCGCCGTTGGGCTAGCATAGATCGGGAAAGCATGACAAGGATTTTGACACGGATACACGGATTAATCTCGTTCCCCGGCTCTGCCGGGCAACGCAGATCCAGAGGCTCTGCCTCGATTTTACCAAAAAAATCATCCAATAAAAAGACCGATATTTATTCCCAAAATCAGGAGAATTTATGAAACGAAATGATTTGCTAAAGGATGTTTTTCCCAGAGATTTCCAAGAAAATCTTGAGTTAACACAAAGGCTTTGGCAGCGCCACCCAATCCCGGTGCAGCTATTTCTAGTAATGTGTTTCAATGCTATAGTTGCCCCCGCTGTCTACGCTGCTGCGGGTGAAGATTTGACCCGAAAAGCTGTCTGGGGTTTAAGTCTCCTAGGTTTGGTGATTATCGCCCTTTCTATTTACTTGTTCGTAGTCATCTTTCAGCCGGAAAGATTTTAGTCAATAATTAACCCTTAGCAAATAACCGATCGAGGTAATTTATGAGAGAAATAATTAGAGCCATTCGCCTTACCCTGGTTTTGTGGGGAATTACAGCCCTTATTTACCCTTTAATCTTGCTAGTAATCGGCCAAATGGCCTTCAACTCCCAGGCAAACGGCAGCTTAATTACCAAGCAAGGAGTTGTAGTTGGCTCTGCTTTAATCGGTCAGCCTTTCTCCTCGGAAAGATATTTTTGGAGCCGTCCCAGCACCACCAATTACAGCAGCTTTGCGACAGAAAATTACGATCCGACAAAGGGAGAAAATGTTAGTCAAAGAACAGGCGTTTCCGGTGCTAGCAACCTTGCCCCCAGTAACTCGGTTTTGCTGAAGCGAGGCAATGAGAAAGATGGTTTTAAAGGGGTGCAAGTTGAATTAGATCGCCTTAACAAAGCTGGTATCAAACCAACTGCTGATTTAGTGTACACCTCTGGTTCTAGCCTCGATCCACACATTAGTGTAGAGGCAGCTCGCACGCAAATTCAGCGGATAGCAAAAGTACGATCGCTGAATTTAAATCAAGTAGAAATGTTGGTAGCCAAAAATACAGATGGCAGATTTCTCGGCATTTTCGGTGAACCGGGAGTTAACGTCCTGAAACTGAATTTGGCTCTCGATCGTTTACAATAGTTTACAGTCAATAGTCAGTAGTCCTTAGTCATTAGTCATTAGTCATTTGTTACTTGTTATTTATAGCAACCGCCAACTACCAACTGACAACCGCCAACTGACAACTGACAACCGACAACTGTCAACCGACAACTAACAACTGACAACTGACAACTCACAACTCACTACTCAGCTATGATTCACTCTAGCGAACTTACCAACAATCCAGACGCGGTTTACGCCCAACCGAACCGCACTTACGATCGCACTACCCGCCGGGGAAAGCACAAAATATTTATCGGCATGGCCCCCGGTGTCGGCAAAACTTTCCGAATGCTGGAAGAAGGACACAGGCTCAAATCTGAAGGCATTGATGTGGTAATTGGACTGTTAGAAACTCACGGCCGGAAAGAGACAGCAGCTAAAGCAGAAAGATTGGAGATAGTACCCAAAAAACCAATGCGGCGCGGCGAAAAAATGCTCACCGAAATGGATACAGATGCTGTCATCGAACGCCGTCCTCAATTAGCATTAATAGACGAACTGGCTCATACAAACATTCCGGGTTCTCTGAGAGAAAAACGATATCAAGATGTCGAACAAATTCTCAAGGCTGGAATTGATGTTTTCTCCACCCTCAACATTCAGCACATAGAAAGTCTCAACGATTTAGTAGCTCGAATTACCGGAGTTGTAGTGCGAGAGCGAGTGCCCGATCGCGTCCTCGAAGATGCTGACGAAATAGTCGTTGTCGATGTCACGCCGGAAACTTTAGAAGAAAGGTTGCTAGAAGGCAAAATTTATGCTCCAGAAAAAATTGAACAATCTTTAGAAAACTTTTTCCAGCGCCGTCATTTAATCGCTTTGCGAGAACTCGCCCTGCGAGAAGTCGCAGACAATGTGGAAGATGATGCTGCAACTTTAAAAGGTCAATCTTGCAACATTCACGAACGAGTTTTAGTGTGCATCTCAACTTATCCGAACTCCTTGCAACTGCTGCGGCGGGGCGCGAGGATTGCTAGCTACATGAATGCTCCATTTTATGCTGTGTTTGTCAACGATCCAGACCGATTTTTAACAAAAGCAGAAAGCTTGCACGTTGAAACTTGTGAGAAACTATGTCAAGAATTTAAGGGGCAATTTTTGCGGGTAAACGGGACTAATATAGCCAAAGTGATTTCGGAGGTAGCTAAACAGTATCGCATTACTCAAATTGTGATCGGCGAAAGCCAGCAATCCCGCTGGCATTTGCTGCTGCGGGGTTCTTTGACTCAACAGTTAGTGCGATCGCTCAAACACGTAGATTTGCACATCATCGCTACCGAAAAAAGTCAGTAGTCATTAGTTATTAGTCAGCAGTCAGTAGTCAGTAGTTGTGAGTTGTGAGTTGTTAGTCATTTAGCATAAAAACTGCAACTTTCGGAGGATAGCTGAATCTAGCGGGCGGTGGATGCGCCCGAAGATTTTACGTGCCAGAATCGCACTTAGTAACCTGATTAAAAATGCAATCGCTATGGTGGATGATTACATTCTCAACTTGCTAGTTATTGGCATCCTCCTGCTTACCGTTACCTTGGGTTCCGGCTGGATTTCGCGATTGCCTGTATCTTATGCCTTAATTTATCTAATTGTCGGTATCGGATTGGGACCCTACGGCGTCAAGCTGATTGACTTGCGTCCCGAAGCTGAATTTTTAGAAAGGCTTACAGAATTTGTAGTTATTGTTTCTCTGTTCAGTTGCGGCTTAAAAATGAATCGCCCGCTGCAATTTTGGGCTTGGAATTCCACAGTGCGGCTGATCGGTTTTTTAATGCCGATTTCTATTTTTGCAGTGGCCGCTATCGGTCATTGGTTTGTAAAATTAGATTGGGGCCCGGCGATTTTACTGGGAGCAATTCTCGCTCCCACCGATCCAGTTTTGGCCTCAGAAGTTCAGTTAGCTCATCTAGACGATCGCGATGAATTGCGCTTTGGTTTAACATCGGAAGGCGGTTTGAACGATGCTTTAGCTTTTCCCTTTGTTTATTTCGGCATTTATTCGCTAAAAGATAACAACTGGTCGAACTGGTTTGCGCAGTGGGTAGCAGTTGACTTGATTTGGGCGATCGCCGCAGGTATCGTTATGGGTATTTTAGTAGCTAAAGCCGTCACCTGGATCGATCGGCAACTCCAACACTATAGACCGGCCGATCAATTAATGGAAGATTTCATTGCCCTCAGCACAATTCTGCTTACCTATTCCCTCACAGAAGTAGTCAACGGCTACGGATTTCTCGCCGTTTTTGTAGCAGGAATTGTCGTGCAGCGGAGTTACCGCAACCCAGAAAAGCCGCTTTCCCAACTGCACTTTACCGAGCGTATAGAAAAGTTAATGGAAGTAGGAACTATTTTACTATTAGGTTCACTTTTGCGCTTAGAGCCTATGTTGGCATATGGAGGCTACGCCCTCCTAGTAGCTGGATTGTTGATTTTTATAATCCGGCCTGTGGGAGCTTGGATTAGTACGATCGGCAGTCCTTTGCACCCCGCCAGCCGCTGGCTCTGCGGGTGGTTCGGTATCCGTGGTGTCGGTTCTATCTATTATCTTACCTATGCTTTTGGTAACGGTTTAAAAGGCGAAACCGCCGAAAAAATTGCCTGGATTACCTTTACAACAATCATAATTTCTGTGGTTTTGCACGGCATTACTTCCACCCCGTTAATGAACTGGTACGAGCGCCAAATCAAACCTAAAGTCCCGGATTTAATTTAATTCATAGTCCTAGACGCATAAATACCTTTAAAAACAGGGTTTTTCGCTTCTATTAAAGATTAACCATGCAGTCTCTTCCTAAAAAAAACTGGTTTCTGCGTCCAGGACTAATTGAGTAAGGTGTGTGACTTTGAGTTCTTCACTTACCAGTGAGATGATTGAGAGTCACGCACCCTACTAAATCTTAATTCTAGATCGCCCCCAAAGCGCACACCGTTGCTTTCTGTGCGTGAGTTATTCCCTCACTCTTAAGTTGAAAGCAAAGGCATTGCAACGCATCTTACAGGTGTTAAGGGACAAGAGGAGACTCGAACTCGAAAGCGCCGATGTCAATAATTCCCCCGCTAACGCGATTAAAAGGAGAGATACCCCGCTGGTCGTAGAAGGGAGGACCGATAAAAGGTCCAGACGTTAAAACAAAAGCTGGGTCGCCACCATTAATAGCGGGACTAGCCGGTTGCAGTGCCAAAGTCTGAGTCGAACCGCCGTTATCTGCCAGGGGGTTTAGTAGGGGGTCAATAGGTGCAGCAGCAGTGCCAACTTGATCGCCAACAGCAGTAAAACCCGTGCTGCCAGTACCGTCGCCAATTAAGTTGTAGCCACCGCTGGCGAAGCTGCCGAAAACGTCAGGGTCAGTGGTGGCACTGTTGAGAGCGATGATAGTATTTTTGACATTCACCGTGCCGCCGTTCCATATACCACCGCCACTTGCAGGGGAAGACAACGAGGGAAATGATGGCACACTGTTGGAGGGGTTTGCTTTGTTGCCGGAGAGAGTGCTGTTTGTCAGCGTTACCGTGCCAGCTTTGTTATAGATGCCAGCACCCCTGCTACCTGCGTTGGTTGCTGTGTTTCCAGAGAGAGTGCTGTTCGTCACCTCTACTGTGCCGTTATCGTTATAAATGCCACCACCAAACAAACCACTCTCAAAAAAACTACCGACAGTGTTACCAGAAAGAGTGCTGTTCGTGACTTTGACTGTGCCACCCTCACGGTTATAAATGCCGCCACCACTGCCACCGCCCGCATCGTTGCCAGAAAGAGTGCTGCTTGTCACCTCCACAGTACCGCCTTGGTTAGAGATGGCAGCACCATTTACTCCTGCCGGAACCCCTAGGGTAAAACGCACTCCAACGTTGCCAGAGAAAGTGCTGTTTGCTACTTTGACTGTGCCTGGGCCATTGTTAGAGATGCCACCGCCATTGGTAGCGCGGTTGCCTGAGAAAGTGCCGTTCGTCACGTTTACTGTGCCGCTATTGTTTGAGATGGCACCGCCTCTGCTTGGTGCGAAGCCACTGTTGCCTGAGAAAATGCTGTTAGTCAAATTTACTGTGCCACCCTCATTGTGGATGCCACCACCACTGGGGATGGGATTCAAATTGGGGTTAAAGAAATTGCTCAAACGGTTGTTAGAGAAAGTGCTGTTGGTCGCATTTACTGTGCCGCCATTGTTGTAGATGCCACCACCCCTGCCACCTGTCACAGTGTCACCTGTCACAGTGTTGTTAGAGAGAGTGCTGTTGGTCACATTGACTGTGCCACCGTCGTTATAGATGCCGGCGCCGTCTCTTGTATAACCATTGGCGATGGTTAATCCATCAAAAGTCGCACTGACTCCACTGTTTACCTTGAAAATCCGGTAAATTCCGCCCGTATCCAGCCGTACTGTCAAGTTGCTAGAACCAGTGTTATTAGTAATAGTGACATCGCCACTAATCTCAGGTAATACTCCTGTGAGATTGATTGTCTGTGGCCCGGCTGGCAGATTGAAAGTAATAGTATCATTCCCAGTAAAAGCGTTAGCATTCAGCAGTGCTTGTCGAAACGAACCTTCTGCCAGACTGTAGTCTATCAGGCTGTCATTGCTATTGACAACTACAGTATCATTGGCTGCGATCGCGACAGTAGTATTGTTTTGGTTAGCATCAACTTGGTAATTCCCATCTGCTAGTTTCAGCTTCAGCGTCTCCTGTGCCTCAGCATGGATATCATCGACAGCCGTGAGGCTCACATCTACAAAATTTTGTCCCTCAGGGATGGTGACAGTGACATTTGAACTGTTGACAGAAAAGCCACCACCGCTGAGGGTGTAGTCGCTAGGTTTAGTTGGATTGTTGCTACTACCGTCTATTGCTAGGTTGACTGTTAAGTTGCCGCCACCCTCACCCGTGCGACTGATGCGAAAAGTGGCTGGATTGTTGCCTGTTTCTGATGCTGCCTCATCTATAGCAGCGATGCTGACCGTTGGCAAAATGTCATCGTTAATAATAGTGAAGCTAGCAGTTTGCTGACTTCCTAAAATTCCCCTGCCTACTGGATTAACTAATTTCAAATTAATCTGTTCGTCTGGTTCGACAATCGTATCTCCCACAAGAGGAATTGATACTGTTTTGGATTCTTCGCCACTGGCAAAGTTGATAGTAACTGGCAGATTGTTAATGTAGTCTTCGGTAACAGTAGCTGTGGAAGTTGTATCTAGTTCCACTTGGAGGCTGACTGCCCCCTCACGGCTGCCCGTGCGTTGAACTGTGGCGACAACTTGATTGGGACTGCCACTGTTGCCCTCGTTAGCACTGTAGCTAGAGGTGCTGAATGCTAAGAGACTGGGGATTGATATGTCATCGTTAATAATAGTTAAAGTAGCAGTTGGCTGACTTCCTAAAGTTACCCTACCTACAGGATTAACCAATTTCACTTTAATCTGTTCGTCTGGTTCGACAATCGTATCTCCCACAAGAGGAATTGATACTGTTTTGGATTCTTCGCCACTGGCAAAGTTGATAGTAACTGGCAGATTGTTAATGTAGTCTTCGGTAACAGTAGCTGTGGAAGTTGTATCTAGTTCCACTTGAACGCTGACTGCCCCCTCGGTGCTGCCAGTGCGTTGAAGTGTGGCGACTATTTCGGAAGTGCCACTCTTGCCCTCGTCGGCACTGTAGCTAGAGGTGCTGAATTCTAAGATACTGGGGGTTGAGTTTGAGGTAAGTGGAGTGAGTGAGGTGGTGAAATTGGCGGCTCGGATACTGCTGCTGTTAATACCTTTTAAAATAGCGAGATATTCGCCTGTCACGTTATCTCGAACGATCGTATCTCTGGCAAAATCGCCTGTTCCTTGAGAGATATTCAAGTCTTGAAATTCCAAGCCTCCATCGAGTCCTATTAAGTCTGTACCCAGGCTAAAGTCGGCAATCAAGTCAGCATTGGCAAGAGTAGAACTGCCGGTATTAACTGAATTATTTTGTACTCGCCCGATGACAAAAATGTCGTCACCCTCGTCACCCCTTAAGGTATCGGCACCGCTATCTCCAAATAGGACATCATTGCCTTCATTTCCAGATAGCAAATCATTTTCTTTGCCGCCGCGCACAAAATCGTTGCCCTGCCCTCCTTCGAGGGTATCATTACCGTTATCGCCAAACACCCAATCCTCGTTTGCGTCGCCTTGAACCTTGTCACTGTCTTTGCCGCCGTAGAGGGTATCATTGGCTTGGTTGCCCAAGATGTAGTCATTACCTTGGTTGCCAAAGATTTGATCGTCCCCTTCTGCGCCAAACAGCGTATCATCGCCTTGTTTGCCGGAGAGGGAGTTACTTCCAGGAAAGCCAATTAAAACATCGTTGTTGGGGGTACCTTCGAGTGTAGCCATTTTTTTTGATAGATGCTAACTGAGCGGAGTTGCTCTAGCGCGGATCTCGCGGGTTAGCGGAAGCGATCGCGATTTCCATCGCGCGTAGTGCGATATTGCAAATTAGAATCTATGACGCTACCAACTTTATTAAGTTCCACTGTTGGGCTGGCTAAAGGAAGTGCGTAGGCTTTGCAATCTACTAATGTTTTGTTTAGCTATGAAACTGGTTTCACCCAGCCCGTGTAGCTGGTGCGATCGATCAACTTTACGTCATCCTATCGGTTGCAGATCAATAATAAACAAAGTTTATTGTCTCGCGCGATTGAAAAAAATCAAAGCGAGTTTGCGGCTGCAACGAAATTTCAAGCATTAGGGAGCCTTCTGCACCACGTTGACAGGGGTGACTGGTTTCACCCCAACTAATAAAGCGAGTTCCCGCCACTTCCAATAACAATCTGCATCGGTAAAACCAATTTCTCTAAACCAGCGCAATTGCGTTTCTACATCAAGCAATTGATTAGACGGATCATCTGGCGAATCGCTAATACCAATTGCCTCTCGAAATTTATCATGCAAAGCGGGAGTTGCTGACGCTACGTGTTCCAAATTGCAAAAAATGCCTCCGGGCTCCAAAAGCTCGAAAATCTCGGTGTAAAGCGAACGTTTGCGATCGTCTGCTACATGATGAATCGCAAAACTAGAAACCACCGCATCAAACTTGCCCAAATCCGGCAGCGATTCGTCAAAATTGTGCTCGATAATCGTGACATTCGGGTCATCAGCAAAGCGAATTCTGGCTTTTTCCAGCATTGTCGGCGAAAAGTCGATCGCCACACATTCAACATTTGGTCGATCGCACTTAAGCAGACCCAGCAACCGCCCGTCTCCCGTGCCCACATCCAGAATTCGCTTCACATTTTTCGGCACTTCCTCCAACAAAATCGCTTCACCTTCAGTGCGGTGAGGAATTCCATCAGCTTTAGCAAGATACCACAAAGCGTGTTCCGCAGAAGTCCAAAGATTCACTTGACTCATAAATTTTTAATCCTCATAAATCTCGCCATTTTTACGAGTAAAAATCCAACCATTATCGCTAGCTTTGGCAATTAAATCATCATCGGGATATTCGGCACTATCTCCCGGAGTGCGATCGCCAATTTCCAGATAAACAACATCTGCATTGCTGCGGTTGACTAAATGATGCCCGTCTGCATCACCCGCCGGAAAACCCGCCGCCATACCCGGTTTCAGCACTTGCTCTCCCGAATTTGCAATCAGAGTAACTTCCCCTTCCAGAACATAGATTAACTCATCTTGACGAGTGTGCCAATGCCTGAGAGCAGAACAACTTCCCGGCGCAAGTCTCACCAAATTCACCCCAAAATTCTGCAACCCGGCAGCATCGCCCAATCGTTTTTTAACTCTCCCCGCAACAGCAGATTGGAATTGCTGAGGGTACTTGGAACCCGTAATTTGTGGCACATTTTTAGGATCGATAATCATAAAACATTCCTTTCACCAATTGCCCACTTTTATAAAAAAAATTAGCTATTCTAACGGTTTCAAAGTAGTAGGATTTTCCCGAATCGGTTTAATAAAACGGCTGTTAGCCCGCACAAAACAATTACCCTTATCAGTAGAAATCGGCAGCCAAGGTTTGCCCTGAGAGTCAGAAATCATAATTTGATTAGCATTATTTCCCGTCACCGCTTCCAAGCGCTGTCCCCGCCGAAAAACAGTCACCACAGGCCACTGCGAAACATTATGTTTATTTCTTTCAAACAACTCAGCAGGCGCATCCAAACCGTCTACAGAAATCGATCGAAATCTCTGAGCCATCCGGCAATTTAACCCTTTAGAATCAGAGTCAACAACCAACCAATTTACCTGCCTGTTGCCCCGCTGTCTCGCAGGTGGCACCGGATAATCACCTTGCTTGTTAGCAACGGGTATTGCTGAGGCTAAATTAGCCCCCATTCCTAAAATCCAAGTCGCTGCGAGAAAGACAATTCTAATCTCTGCTTTCATTGCTACCAAAAATCCTTTAATTCGAGCTCATCATAATTTTATATTACCTGCCACTTCCCCGTCACTTCCGCATCCCACCTCCGACAGTTCCCGCAAGCCATTAAGAATGTGTTATAAATATTGAGATTCATTAAGAAATATTGCTAAAATGCTCGTTTCCTCCTCCGGCGTCAGCAAACTCAAAGAATCTTTAAAAGAAAAAGTATTCTTTGGGAATGAGCCAACCCCCGAACTCATAGCCATCTTACTGATTTACTTCGTCCAAGGCATTCTCGGACTAGCCCGCTTAGCCGTCAGCTTCTTTCTCAAAGACGAACTAGGTATGAGTCCGGCAGAAGTTTCGGCAATGCTGGGCGTCGTAGCCCTGCCTTGGATTATCAAACCCGTGTTCGGCTTCATGTCGGACGGCTTACCGATATTCGGCTACCGCAGACGCCCTTACATCGTCCTCTCCGGGCTGCTGGGAACCTTAGCATGGGTGAGCCTCGCAACAATTGTACACACACCGCTTGCAGCTACAGGCGCGATCGCCCTGAGTTCCCTCTCCCTCGCCGTCAGTGACGTAATCGCCGACTCCCTGGTAGTCGAAAGGGCCAGAAAAGAATCCGTTACCGACGCCGGTTCCCTGCAATCCTTGTCTTGGGGCGCTGCAGCCCTCGGCGGACTAATTACCGCCTACCTCAGCGGTTCCCTGCTGCAACACTTCAGCACTCATACTATCTTTTTAATCACCGCATCTTTCCCGCTAATTGTATCAGCAACAGCTTGGTTAATTGCCGAAGAAAAAACCGACAAAAGAACCGACTTTGAAACAGTCAAAGACCAATTCAAACAACTGCGGCAAGCTGTTACCCAAAAAACAATTTGGCTGCCCACCGCCTTTCTCTTCCTCTGGCAAGCCACCCCAAGCTCAGACTCCGCCTTCTTCTTTTTCACCACCAACGAATTAGGCTTTCAACCAGAATTTCTGGGCCGAGTGCGCCTCGTTACCAGCATTGCCGCCCTCGCCGGCATCTGGCTGTTTCAACGCTTCCTCAAAACAGTTCCATTTCGAGTAATTTTTGGCTGGTCAACCGTCCTTGCGGCTACTTTGGGCATGACTACTTTATTATTAGTAACTCATGCCAACAGAGCTTTAGGAATTGACGATCAATGGTTCAGCATCGGAGACAGCCTGATCCTGACAGTAATCGGACAAATTGCTTATATGCCGGTGCTCGTACTCTCCGCCAGATTGTGTCCCCCAGGCGTGGAAGCAACTTTATTTGCCGTATTGATGTCAGTCACCAACTTAGCAGGACTTATTTCCCACGAAGGCGGCGCACTTTTGACCCACTTGCTAGGAATTACCGATCGCAATTTCGATAACCTCTGGCTGCTAATTGTTATCACAAACCTCTCCACACTTCTGCCCCTACCCTTCTTAAATTGGCTGCCCGCCGATAGTACAGAAAGCGCCGATCCAAATTCTCAAAAGTCTCTTCCCGTATTAGAACCAGAAATCGGCAGTTCCAAACCAGGCGGACAGCATTTCATGCCCGAATACTTTCCCGACTTAGTACCGACAGTAAGGTCACAAAGCCGCACCGCAGACAGCAAATAAAGGCAGGCACACACGGATTTTGACACGGATACACGGATGAATTTAACTGTGTTTCCAAATTCTCCGATTTTCCTTCTCTCTGCGCCCTCTGTGTTCTCTGCGGTTAAAAAATTCGCTCCCGTAACACCAATGCAAGACTTACAACTTTCCGCATCTCAAACCGCAGCTCAAAACGTATCATACGATCGCACAGACTGGCAGCGCGGTTACGAATCCCAACCCAACGAATCCGACTACTGGATTGACGACATAGAAGGCGAAATCCCCGCTGGCTTGCAAGGCACATTCTTTCGCAACGGGCCGGGATTATTGGATGTCAACGGCCAGCGCATCCACCACCCGTTTGACGGTGACGGGATGGTTTGTGCGATCGCAATATCCGAAGGTCGCGCCCATTTCCGCAACCGATTCATACACACAGAAGGCTATATCGCCGAACAAAAAGCCGGAAAAATCCTCCACCGAGGCGTTTTCGGCACACAGAAGCCAGGGGGCTGGCTAGCCAACATCTTTGATGTCAAAATCAAAAACATTGCCAACACCAACATCATTTATTGGGGCGACAAACTGCTAGCACTTTGGGAAGCCGCACAGCCCTACAGACTCGACCCCCGCACCCTAGAAACACTCGGCTTAGACACTCTAGACGGCATTTTACAACCCGGTGAAGCCTTCGCCGCCCACCCCAGAATTGAAAAAGGGAAAAATGGCAAAGGAGACAGATTAGTAAACTTTTCGGTCAAGCCCGGTTTGTCGAGTACCATCACGATTTACGAACTCGACGAAAGCGGCAAACTTTTGCAGCGTCACGCCCACGCAATACCGGGTTTTGCCTTCCTGCACGACATGGTAATTACCCCGAATTACTGCATATTCTTCCAAAATCCCGTCAGCTTCAATCCGCTGCTTTTCGTGTTAGGATTTCGGAGTGCATCCCAGTGCATTCAATTTTCGCCAAACAAGCCAACGCAAGCAATTTTAATTCCCCGCAACGGCACTGACGAGGTAAAGATATTAGAAACCGAACCTTGTTTTGTCTTCCACCACTGCAACGCCTGGGAAGAAGGAGACGAAGTTTTTGTTGACTCAGTTTGTTACGAATCATTTCCCACAGTAGAAGCGGACGGCGATTTTCGCGAGGTTGATTTTGAGAGCGTCCCCGCAGGCGAATTGTGGCGGTTTAAGTTAAATTTGCAAGACAAAACCGTGCAGCATCAAGTTGTTGAAACTCGGTGCTGCGAGTTTCCGACTCTGCATCCCAATAATGTCGGACAGCCTTACCGATATCTTTATATCGGTGCTGCTGATGCTCCCACGGGAAATGCTCCTTTGCAAGCTATCCTCAAAATTGATTTCGTGACTGGTGAAAGGCACATTTGGAGTGCGGCACCACGCGGTTTTGCGGGGGAACCGGTGTTTGTTACCCGTCCCGATGCTGTTGCGGAGGATGACGGCTGGCTGCTGGTTTTAATGTATGATGCAGCTAATCATCGATCGACCTTAGTGATTTTAGATGCTCGCGACATCACCAAAGGCCCGGTAGCGCGCTTGCATTTAAAACAGCACATTCCCTACGGTTTGCACGGAAGTTTCACACCAAATGTACTGCTTCCTATCGGTTCGTAGTTGCCCGTTGATTCGCCTGGTTCTTGCGCCGATGAGCGCCACAGCCCGCCGGGGGTTTAAACCCCCGGCTCACAGCGAAAGTCCTCTAAAAGAGGACTAAAACCAAGATTTATTATCGATCGAGTTTCTTTAGTCGGTTTCAACCGACTTTAGCTATGAGCCAGGGGTTTAAACCCCTGGCGGACTGCTGGGAGTGCTAACAACTATTCAAGATGTAAAATATCATAATAAATGCAAATTATCAACATATTTAATTTTAAAAAAATATTTATTTTAATTGGCACTTTCCTCGCAATTTTCGCAATCATCTTATCTATTTACTCTCACAATGCTAACGCTCAAGAGCCTTATAATCTATCTCCAGAAAGCACTGTAGCGTCCAAAGGCTTGGTTGAGGTCAAAATGACATTAATAGCCGTTGATCCCATTAAAAACGAATTAGAAGCCCGCTTGCAGTTTGAACTAAAAGGTATCTATAAAAAAGGGCCAACTTACCCAGCTCAAGACTTGTTAATGACAGTTAACGGCGCAAATGTACCGGATTCGGAAATTACCTTTAAAGAAGGTAAACCGATGATTGTCCCTGCATTGAAGTTTAACTTAGTCAAAGGAAAAATTAACAATTACCCGTTTGATAGGCACATTGCTAAAGTAGCTATTTCGATTGACCCGCTGCCTTCGATTGGGAAAAAGTTTGCTCCCTTTGAACTGAATCCCGTGCCGCTGGAATTTAAGTTTAATGCCGATGTTCCCGGTTTCGACATCAGCTATAAGCCGATGGAAGAGAATTCATCTATCTTTATTTATATCGATGTTTCTGCAACTCGATCGCTGCCGGTGAAATTCTTTGCGTTAGTGATAATTGTGATCATGTGGGTGCTGTCAATTATGGCGCTTTTGCTAGCATTGAAAGTGATGAAATCAGGCAAGTTGCCGGAAGTGGGAATGTTGAGTTGGACTGCTGTCATGCTGTTTGCTTTTCCCGCGATTCGCAACGCTCAACCGGGGGTGCCTCCCGTGGGAACTGCCAGCGATTTCCTTTCCTTTTTTTGGACGGAAATTATAGTTGTGGTGGCGTTGGTGATTATCGGTAGCTGTTGGTTAAAGCGGTATCATCCGCCGATTGAATGATTTTAGATTTTAGATTTTATATTGGAATAATTTACCCCCGATATAAATCAGGGGGCTTGTAGCTTTGATACTTTCAATTAACAGCCAACAGTCAACTGTTAACTAAATTCAAAGATTCAATTTTTGACTTCCAAATTCTCAATATCCTTTGCGGGTACGCCCAAACCGCGCAAGATAGTAAAAGCCATAATTCGATATCCCGATTGATTGGGGTGCACTCCATCTGCAGCCAACAAATTCAGAGTCTTGCCCGCGTGCTTTTGATACGTGCCGATAACTTCCCGAAAAGGCGTATTCAAATCAATAAACAAGCACTGATTCTCTAACGCAATTTCTCGCATCGCGGCAACATACTGTTGCAACCTGCGATTTTCTGGGCCGTCGATACTTTCCCCTATCAGAGTAGGAGAAAGCAGTACAACTCGAATTCCTGCGGCTTTTGCGGCCAGCACCATTTGAGTTATTTTCTCCCGATATTCTGCCACTTGCACTCCCGCGGACCAGTTGCCTTCCGGATAAAACTGATTGTTTGGGAAGTCTATGAAAGCGTTCCAAACGTCGTTGACTCCGACATTAATCATCACTAAACCTGGCTTTTGGTCGATCGCATCTTTCTGGAAGCGCGCTTGCATATCAGTCGATTTGTTACCGCCGATCCCGGCGTTGATGATTTCGATTTTGCGATCGGGATAAAGGGCATTCAGATAGCGTTCCAGCAGCCAAACGTAACCTCCGGGGTATTTCCCCGCCTCGGTGATGCTGTCGCCCACTATCACAATTTTGCGCTTGCCAGTGAGCAAGTTCTGGATTTCTGGTGCCGGCGTTGCTTGGGATACGGATTCTTTAAACACTGGAATTAAGGAGTGAGGAAGGTTGAAGGCGATAACAGCAGCAATTACGGCAATGGCAAGTCTAATTAAAAATTGCCTCAGCCGGGGTTTGGGACGGGGCGATAGCGCATTGGGAGACATTACGCAGATTCCTATTAAAACTCTAACTATTTATGTCTGCAATAATATTATCCATTGCAGGGGTTTTTGTCACTTATTTCAATAACTCAGTCATGGACTAACAAAAACCTGGTTTGGACGCCACATCCTAAGTTATAAGCCTTAAGGCAGAAACCTGGTTGTTGACCCCGCCTGCGTAAGTTGTACAGGTGAAATCACTGAGGTTTTTGTTGCCCCGATCAGTCCGTGTAATTCCCATCACAAAAAAGTTCGCCCAATGTCACATGATTTCTGCTACTTACGGCACAACTTGAGCAGGTGTTCGCAGTTTATAATATTATTGATTAGTTCAGGAAACAACTTTTCATGCGAGGTTAAAGCAATGGTAGCAAATTCAAATTTTTTATATCCTCAAAATCGCTATTACGGTGAGGTAAAACCAGAGAATTTGGTATTTAATGCGAATTTACAAGAGTTTTCTCAGCGAGTGGGTTACATCAGTTCCTTGACATCTAACGGTAAAATCTCTGTGGAACAGGCATTTACTCAGATCCAAACACTGTGGGAACAGGTGGAAAAGTCGAAAAAGCAGTTGGGAATTGGCGAAAATCCATTTTCAGCTTGAATAATTAGCGGTTGGCTTGGAAGTTGAGTTACGCGCCATTGATGCCGATCGATTAATCCACAGCTTAAGATGAAAAATGAAAAAGTAGCTAGTGGCGCTCGACCTTTTTGCCTATGAGTTCCGATTTAGTACCCCTCCTTCCCAAAGTATCCGTCGGCCGCCGCGCCGCGGCCCTCTGCATCGACGGAATCGCAGTTTGGCTGCCCAGTTTGCTTCTGGGCAATAATGCGATCGTCCAAACCATATTTTTTGTCCTGCTGTGGCTGATCATGCGCGTAGCCATCGTCAGGAAAAACCAAGGTCAAAGTCTGGGGCGCTGGGCCTTGGACATGAAAATTGCCGATACCAGATTCCACCGGACTCCCGGAGTGCAAGAACTCTGCAAGCGCGAAGCCTTACTGGGCTTTTGCGCCGCCTTAGCCTTCGCAGGTATAGGTGGACTCACATCTACCAACGCCGCCGTCTTGCTGCTGATGCTGCCCCTGGCGATCGACTGTAGCGTTGCCCTCACCTCCGCCGAAAGATTTCCCCAAGCTTTCCACGATCGCATCGGCGGGACGATCGTCGTCGGAACCCGCCGTGGCTACTCCCTCGACATCAAAGTTAGAAGATTGCTTGACCAAGTGCAGAGCAATGTGAGAAGATAATAAATTGTGTTTAAATTAGTCGAAATTTATTTAGAATTATGGCTAAAGGCGTCCGCATCATAATTACTCTAGAGTGTACTGAGTGCCGTACAAACGTAAGCAAACGCTCAAAAGGCGTGTCTCGGTACACCACCACCAAGAACCGTCGCAACACGACGGCGCGGCTGGAACTCAAAAAGTTCTGCCCCCATTGCAACAGCCACACTGCCCACAAAGAGATCAAGTAGTGATTAGTCATTAGTCCTTAGTCATCAGTCATCAGTTGTTGGCAATTGATATTGAGCCGCGAAAAGCAAATAACTAACCAATGCTTTCCTAACGGCTAGCAACTAACGGCTAATAACTAAAAACTCACAATCAACAGTCAACAAACAACAGTCAACAAACAACAAACCATGACTTATTTTCGCCGGCGCGTTTCGCCCATCAAACCAGGAGACCCGATCGACTACAAAGATGTCGATTTGCTCAAAAAATACGTCACAGAACGCGGTAAAATTTTGCCCCGCCGGATTACCGGTTTGACAGCAAAACAGCAGCGAGACCTGACCAGAAGCATCAAAAGAGCAAGAATTGTAGCTTTGATGCCCTTCGTAAACCAAGAAGGTTAACAGGATTTGGGATTTTGGGTTTTAGATTTTGGACTGGGAATAAGACTTGCGCGAAAAAAACGTCTTTCTGTAATTAGTAGTGCAGCAAGAATGCAGCGAAATAATCGCGAAATAGGGTTAAGAGTCGCCGCAGCGCAAGTCTTAATCACAAGTCAAAAGTTAAAAAAAAAGCAAGAAGAAAAAACAACTTTTTAGATTTTAACTTTCACAATTGACCAGAAAAATTGCCAATATCCAAAATCTAAAATCGCAAGCTCGAAACTCGATAAGTGGCTACTGTAAAAATCCAAAATCTCAAATATAAAGCTGGCAAGTGGAGAAGGGAACGTTAGTAGAATTTAGAGTGCACGGCGACCGCCGTCTGGCAGTTGCCGATCGCCCCGACGGCAAGAAAAACTGGGTAGTGGTAGACGAAAACGGTCAACCGCACAGCATACCGCCCAAACAAATCACCTACGAAGTAGTCGGAGAAACATACAAACCCTCCGACATTCCCAAATTTCTCAAAGAAGTAGAAGCCTACTCAGATCCGTCGAGTTTGGAAGTCGCTTGGGAACTTTTAGTCGGTGACGGAGAAACAGCAGATCCCGAATCCCTGGCAAAGCTGTTATTTTCTCAGAGTAGTCCCGCCCAGTGTTACGCGGCTTACTGTTTGCTATCAACAGACAAACTGTATTTCAAACAAAAGGGCGATCGCTACGAACCGCGACCCGCCGCCCAAGTAGCCGAAATTAAACACCAGCAAGAAGTAGAACAGCAGCGACACCAAGAATCCCAAGGATTTTGGGATCGAGTCAAACAGCGGCTGGCAGGGGAAAATGTAGATTGGGAAAATAGCGATCGAACTCGCCTCGACGCCCTAGAACGCTTTGCCCTCCTCGGAGAAGAAGCAACGCACCGCACCCCAGCCTTAGAAACTTTAGCCAGCTTACAACGATCCGAAAACCCTGAAGCAGCATTTGGTCTCCTAGTCGATCTCGGCCTCTGGAGTACCCACGAAAACCTGTTTTTGCGGCGCAGCCAAATTCCCCTACAATTCTCCGCAAAGGTATTAGAAGTGGCCCAACGCTGCCTAGAAAATCCCCCAACAGACTCCGACACAAATCGTCTCGATTTAACTCACCTCAAGGTTTACACGATCGACGACGAAAGCACCACCGAAATCGACGACGGCCTCAGCTTAGAATTCCTCGAAAACGGCCAGCAGCGGATCTGGATACACATCGCCGATCCCACCCGCTTGCTTTCCCCCGGAGACGAACTCGACCTCGAAGCCAGAAAGCGCACCACTACGGTTTACCTGCCCACGGGAATGATCTCCATGTTTCCCCCAGCTTTGGCAACCGGGCCAATGAGTTTAATTCAAGGCAAAGAGTGCAGCGCGCTCAGCTTCAGCGTCACCTTAGACGAAATCGGCGCGGCTTTAGATTACAGCATCCACATCAGCACCATAAAACCCACCTACCGCTTGACCTACGATGATGTAGACGAAATGCTGGAGTTGGGAATCGAAGCAGAACCGGAAATAGCAGCGATCGCCTCTGCGGCCAAACTGCGCCAAAAATGGCGGGAAGCCCAAGGCGCAATCAGCATTTTCATGCCCGAATCCGTCATCAAAGTCAACGGCGACGACATCAAAATCCACGTCATCGACGACTCCACAGCCCGGATGCTAGTAGCCGAAATGATGATTTTAGCAGGCGAACTAGCCGCCCGCTACGGTCAAGCTCACAGCCTGCCCATACCCTACCGCTATCAGCCACAGCCCGAACTCCCTCCCGATGAAGAACTGCTGGCCGTACCTGCAGGCCCCGCCCGCGCTTGCGCCGTGCGCCGCTGTATGCCCCGCAGCGAAATGGGCCTCACCCCCGGACGCCACGCCGGCTTGGGTTTGGAATTATACACTCAAGTTACTTCCCCGATCCGTCGCTATACCGACTTGCTGACTCACTTCCAAATCAAAGCCCACCTGCGGGGCGAACCACTACCTTTTTCCGCTGAAGAAATACAGGATATTGTGATGTGTCTCGGCACCGCAGTTAAAGAAGCATCCACTGTCGAACGCCAAACTAACCGCTATTGGGGATTGGAATATTTGCGGCGCAACCCCGATGAAGTTTGGGAAGCTTTAATGCTGCGCTGGCTGAGGGAAGACAGCAATCTCGGATTGATTTTATTGGAAGATTTGGGTTTAGAATTGGCAATGCGATTTGGTCGATCGGTCGCAATAGGCGATCGACTAGAAGTCAAAGTCACACACTGCGATCCGCGATCGGATGTCATTAACTTCCAGGAAATGATATTTGAAGCCGCACAATAGGATTTTAGATTTTAGATTTTAGATTGCAAAAAGCTGTGGTGAAGGCTGAAACTGAGGATAAATCTCGTTTTTAGTGGAGTTTCTGACCCCCTCGCATCCCCCTTGTCAAGGGTAGGGGGGTAAAAAAGATGATGGTTTCATATCTAGTCCTGTAAAATAATCCTAATTCTGGTCAAGGCTAGTTCACCCCCGATCTGTAATATAAGCCAGAAATCCCCTAAACCCGCCCCGACCAAAATATTGGGGTCGATCGACTGGACGTGATATTCAATCCAAGACGGGTAATACTTTTGACGTTAAATTGACACGCTTTGCTATCTCCTCTCTTCCTCCGTGTCCTCTGTGTCCTCTGCGGTTAATAAAAAAACTTCAGCATCATAAAAATTGGAAAATTTTACCGCAGCCTAGTAATCTAAAATCTAAAATCTAAAATTTAAAATCGCAAAATGCCCAATTCAATTAGCCAAGTTCAGCCGCCGCTGGAATTTATACCCCCAGCCTACAACCCGCTAGTGATGCAAGGTTGTAAGCAAATACTCCCCTGGTGGCTGCGATTTCGGACGAGTATCAGCCACGTTCAAGCCGAAAACGTCGAAACCCTCGCCGAACTATTCCACCAATTTCAAAATCAGAAAGTTCGCTTCTTGCTAGCCTTCCGCCATCCCAACTCAGACGATCCCTACTGTTTGGGACAACTAATTTGGAAACTCGTTCCCCAGGCAGCGCGCGCCAAAGGCATTCCCTTGCAATTCCCCGTACATTCCCACTTTATCTACGATCGCGGCATTCCCCTGTGGGCCGGTGCGGGAGTCGGCTGGTTGTATTCCCAACTCGGTGGCACTCCGATTGTTCGCGGTAAAATCGATCGCGTCGGATTGCGATCGGCCCGCAATTTATTTGCCAACAGCCAATTCCCGATCGCCGCCGCCCCAGAAGGCGCTACCAACGGTCACAATGAAATAGTTAGCCCCCTCGAACCGGGAATTGCTCAAATGGGCTTCTGGTGCCTGGAAGATTTGGTGAAAGCCGGACGCACTGAAAAAGTTTTAATTGTGCCGATCGGCATTCAATACCGCTATATCAACCCACCTTGGCAACCCCTAGAAAAACTTTTAACTCAATTAGAAATTGATTGCGGACTGCCACCATTAGATCGCACCGACATCGAAAATTTAAAGACTGCAAATTCCGATTCCGAAAACCACAATCACAAATTCCAATATCTGCGCCTGATTCGACTTGGCAGCCATTTGCTAGCAGTAATGGAAGAATTTTACAGCCGTTTTTATCATAAAACTTTACTGCCTGAAACATCTATTTTGACATCATTATCGCTACCAGAAAAAACGGGAAATGATTCGGGCAATGAAGTAATGATGGCTCGACTGAAAGCTTTGTTAGACGTGGGTTTGCAAGTAGCAGAAGAATATTTTAACTTAAAGCCCAAAGGCAGTTTAATAGACCGCTGCCGCCGTCTGGAACAAGCAGGCTGGGAGTATATTTATCGAGAAGATATCAAAGATATTGCAGCACTTTCTCCCTTAGAAAGAGGATTAGCCGATCGCCTCGCTGAAGAAGCAAGTCTTCGGATGTGGCACATGAGACTTGTAGAAAGTTTCGTGTCCGTCACGGGCAGGTACGTCGAAGAACAACTGACAGCAGAACGTTTGGCAGAAACAACTTTACTGCTGTGGGACGTACTGGCTCGCATCAAAGGGGGAAATCCTTTCGGTCGCCCCAAGTTGGGCAAACAGCAAGTACAAATGACCGTGGGCGAACCCATATCAGTGAGCGATCGTTGGGATCGATATCAAACCAGCCGCAGGTTAGCAGTTGCCGAACTCACTCAAGACTTGCAATCAGCTTTAGAAGCAATGATTAAATCTTAATTACTCAGATAAACAAGAGCTTTTAGGGAAGAAGGAATATATATGTTTATTCACTACGTTTTTTTTGGTGAATTATAAACAAATTGTTATAGACTTTTGGAAGAGGTCTAATGAACCGCAAAACCTCGCTCGACAATGAACCAATAAAAATTAGCGATGACTAACAAACCTATCGATTTGTCTACTAACTCAATTAAGGTAAAACTGCTAAATAATTTAGCGCAGGAATTGCTCACACCACTCACTTCTGTCCTCGGCATGGCAAGCGTGTTGAAACAAGAAATTTATGGCCCCTTAACGAGCAAGCAAAAAGAATATATTGACGTGATCCAAGACAGCAGCCGCTCTTTGCGATCGCTAGTTGAAGAAATTTTGGAACTGGCAGAACTAGATGATTCCGCTTTCACCTTAAAGCGAACCGCAGTCGATATAGAAACTTTGTGCCAGCAGGTTGTGACCATCCTGTCCTCCGCGGCAAGTAGACGAGAGCAAGAAATTAATTTGTCGATGGGGCCCGGGTCGCGCATCTGGTTGGTAGATAAAGATAAGGTTCAGCAAATGCTGCACCACTTAATTTTTAGCATTATTCAATCTGCTGGGGCAGGCAGCGTGATTCGAGTCCACGTTTCTCGGAAAGAAGACGGTATCAACATCGGAGTTTGGGTTTTTCATCCTTGGTTAGGGGAAAGTTTGCCCCATGCTAAACTCTACACCGACTACTTGTTGAATGCCGGATCTGGTAGCGGTTCGCCATCGAACTCCGAAACCGACTCCCTCGGACTCGAACCGCAATTCCCGACACAGGGTTCGCAGCGCTTAACGCTGGCGTTTTCTGAGTTGGCGGCTTTGGTGGCACAGAATGCAGAGGATAGCGCACCTGTTTTAGCTGGTTACGGGGCGCGGGAACGCTTGGGGTTGCTGCTTTGCTGCCAATTGGTGGAAATTCAAGGCGGTCAACTCTCGATTCAAGGAACCCCGGAATCTGGATATCGCTACGTGCTCTGGCTGCCCTGCACAAATGCTACGGAATTGTTGGAAGGCTAAAGAAGGAAGAAGGAAGTTCGGCAACGGATTTTCTAACGGATGTAACGGATGGAAAGAAGAAGGAAGAAGAAACAAGTCATTTGTTAATTAATACTGAGATGTTGCACCATTCTCAATAAGGCTTTTATGCGCGGGCTCGCGTGCCCCACCCACAAGAAATTTATTCTTTGTGGAGCCGACCAGAAAAGCCTTAAGGGAGAATGGTGCAAGATGGGAGTTACTACCAATTGTCGATGCTTTTAGACTCAATTCCTAATTCCCAATTCCCAATTCCCAATAACCAATAATCAATCTAAAAATGAATTCAGTTTGGCAACAGTTAACTCTGGCAAATTTGCCACTCTCTCAGTGGCAAAGTAGAAGTTATTTATTCAATTTGGCGATCGGCTCTTTACGCAGTTGGCGGCAGAGTAGCTGGCTGATGCAGTGGGCCGAACCCTTGGGCTTTGTTTTGCTGGCCTTGACTTTCGGTTTTGCGCCGTTTGTAAACAATGCCTTGGTGGGGGTGTTGATGGCGGCTAGCGCTGCATTTTGGGTGCTGCTGACTGTTTCGGACGATCGCGAGATCCCCTTCACGCCGATTCACTTGCTGGTACTGCTGTACTGGGGCATTGCCACCGTCGCAACCGCCATGTCGCCGGTGAAAGTCGCCGCTGCTACTGGTTGGAGCAAGCTAACGCTGTATTTGCTGTTTTTTGCGCTGATGGCTCGGATATTGCGATCGCCCCGTTGGCGATCGTGGTTAATTGCCGTATTTTTGAACGTCTCTCTAGTTGTCAGTTTCTACGGCGTGCGGCAGTGGATTGACAAAGTGCCGCCATTAGCTACTTGGAACGATCCGACTTCTACTCAAGCCAATGTCACGCGAGTTTACAGCTTTCTGGGAAATCCTAACTTGCTGGGTTCCTATTTACTGCCAGCTATTGCATTGAGCGCCGCCGCACTTTTTGTGTGGAAAGGATGGGGAACAAAAATTTTAGCGCTGACGATGCTGATAGTGAATTGCGCGTGTTTGCGCTACACGGACAGCCGGGGTGCTTGGATCGGTTTTGTGGCTCTACTGGTGGTATTTTTAGTGCTGCTGTGGTACTGGTACAGCCCTTTGATGCCTCGGTTCTGGCGAACTTGGGCGCTGCCGTTAGGGTTAGGAGGTTTGGCTGGGGCCTTAATTTTGGGAGTGGCTTTAGTGGAGCCTCTGCGCGATCGAGTTTCGAGTATGTTTATCGGCCGAGGTGACAGCAGCAACAATTTTCGGATTAATGTTTGGACGGCGGTGATTGACATGATTCGCGATCGGCCAATTCTCGGAATTGGGCCGGGAAACACTGCTTTTAATAAAGTTTATCCGCTTTATATGAAGCCGAGATTCACTGCTTTGAGCGCTTATTCCGTGCTGCTGGAAATTGCGGTGGAAACCGGTTTTATCGGTTTAATGTGTTTCCTTTGGCTGATGACTGTCACCGTCAATCAAGGTTTGTTGCAGATCAAAAATCTGCGGGATGCACAATTTAACATCTCTAATTTACAGGAAGAATCCCGAAATCCCAAATCTCAAATCCCAAATCTCAAATCGAATCAGGGGTTTTGGTTGATTGGGGCGATCGCAACTTTAGCCGGCATGATGGCCCACGGTTTTGTCGATACAGTTTGGTACCGGCCGGAAGTTAATATGCTGTGGTGGTTGATGGTGGCGATTATTGCTAGTTTTTACAGCAACTCGCACCATAAGGAAGATTCAGCTTTGACAGAGGGCGAGTAGATAGAATTGCTGGCGGGGCTTTCTCCCCGCCCGGTGCGGATGCGAGCAAGAGGGTGTTGCTCCTAACATCATCCGCTTTCGCAGCACTTGAAACCATTGTCCAGCAAGGATTCCACCCCTTATATCCAATCCGTTAGCATCGGAATAGTAAATTCAAGTTCGCTGTTGACGGTTGACGGTTGACAGTGGACAGTGAACAGTCAACCGTCAACCGTCAACATCATAAGGAGTGTAACCGGAAATGATATTATTTCTCAAATACCGCTCCTCCAAGCCCTACGAATACTCAGTTAGCCACGGCAGTACAGTCACTACTGCTTTGGCTAACAGGAATTTCAATCCAGAATTCAGCCCCTTGACCGGGTTCAGAAAAGCATTGGAGGGAGCCACCATGTTTAGCAACTACAATTTGATAGCTAATTGACAGTCCTAATCCAGTCCCTTTACCAATAGGTTTTGTGGTGAAGAAGGGGTCAAACAACTGTTGTCTAACCTGTTGCGTCATCCCCGAACCGTTGTCTTGAATTTGAATCACCACTCTTTTAGAATGACTAGGCTGAGTATTGTTAGTAAATAACTTAGTCCGAATTGTGATGCAACTTGGATTATTGAGTGCGTCTTTTGCAGAACGCTGAGCGTTGTAGTTATCTAAAGCATCAAGCGCGTTTGCCAGAATATTCATAAATACCTGGTTCAACTGACCTGCATAGCACTCTACCGTTGGTAAATCGCCGTATTCTTTGATAACTTCAATGGCAGGACAATCGGGTTTTGCTTTCAGCCGATTTTGCAAAATCATGAGTGTGCTGTCAATTCCCTCATGGATGTCAACAGGCTTCATTTCTGCTTCATCCAGTCGCGAGAAGTTTCGCAGGGATAGGACAATTTGACGAATGCGATCGGCCCCTACTTTCATTGAACTCAGTATCTTGGGCAAGTCTTCAATCAGGAACTCTAAGTCGATTTCTGTAATCTTCTCCTCAATTTGGCGGTTGGTCGCTGGATAGGTCTGTTGATAAAGCTCCACTAAGTCCAGTAAATGCCCCGTATACTCAGCAGTGTGGATCAGATTGCCGTAGATGAAGTTCACTGGATTGTTGATTTCATGGGCCACTCCAGCCACCAGTTGCCCCAACCCTGACATTTTCTCAGTTTGAATTAATTGGGTTTGCGTGCGTTGCAGTTGCTCTAGGGTGGCAGAGAGATGTTGATTTTTCTCGTGCAATTCCTGAGTTCGCTGCTCCACTCGCTCTTCCAGCGTGTGGTTTGCTTGCTCCAGTTGCGCTTTTGCCAGGGCAAGCTTGTTGTATAGCATTGCATTTTGTAGCGAGATCGCTGCCTGCGCCGTGAGCAACCGCAGAACTTCCATACGGCTGCGGGTGAAAGCGGCGATGGTCAAATTATTTTCCAGATACACCATGCCAATCAGGTTGCCACGATTACAGATTGGCATACACAGCAAGCTTTTGGGCTGTTGTTGAATCATGTAGGGATCGGTGGCAAAGGTCGTTTCCAGTCGGGCATCATCCAGCACTAAAGGCTCGGCAGTGCGGGAAACATAGTTGACAACGGAGTGGGGAATGTCGCGGCTCGATCGCAGGGGTCGCGAGCGCAAGCCAAACGCCGAATTTTCACCGAATTGGGAGCGCTGGGTCCCCACTTCTAACGGAGTTTCGATCTCAATATTGGTCGCGGTTTGGGCCGCAATCACCCAATTTTCCTCATGTCGCAGCAGCAGTACACATTTTTCGGCTCCGGCATTTTCAACCACTACCTGCATCAACGTTGCCAGTAGCTTCTCCAACTCAATTTCTCCGGCCAGCGCATGAGATGCTTTGATCACCGTTGCCAAATCTAGAGCTTCGGAAATGCTGGAACTGCTACTACGTCCCGCCCCGGTGGTGGTGGAGCGAACGGCCCGGATGGGAGAGCTTGCGTCCTCGCCCTGCACCATCGGAGCCAAGAGTTGGGGATAGCGGTGTTCCAGGTCATCTAGCTTTGCCTTCGCGCCCCAGCGTCCATAGGCATAATAGGCATTCGTCAGGTAAACCTGAGCGATCGCTTCTTTGCCCCAGTCTAGATAGAATCGAGCTGCAAGTTCGTTGGCAAGGGCTTCTTCTTGCGTGTATTCGTTGGCTTTGGCCGCCGCGATCGCGCGATCGTAGTGATCGAGCGCGACCGCCGTTTGACCCAACACCCGACACTGTTCCGCTGCCACCAACTCAAATTTATGCAGATAATTCATGGGCGCATGACTGGCCCAGGTTTGCATTTGTTGCTGGTTCTCAGTCACTCGTTGCAGCAATTCTGCCTGTTCAAACGGTGTAGCAGTAGGATAGGCAGCCAGCGCAGTGAGCGAATCATAAAACTGAAAGACCGGAATCGTGGCGTATCCGGTACCTCCTCCTAGATACTGTCTGGCTTGAGTAGCAGTTGCGATCGCCAAAGACAGATCCCCAAACAGATAGCAGAGAATTAGTTTATGAACGTAGAAATAGTGAAGTCCTGTAAATTCATTTGCAGCAATTAGCTGAGGTAATAATTCTTCCTCGTTCAATGCTTGACCAGTCAGAACACAAGCATTCTGGGCCTTGCCTAGTAAGTTAAGAACCGCTTGATGATAGATCCGGCAGTAGTTGAGGGTGGTAATTAGTTGGAAATTCTTCAGGACAAGACTATAAGCCTGCATATCTTCCTCTAGCCGAGGCAGTTCCCGCCCCAGGAAATAGGAATACTGACAAATATCTTTCGCATTGAAGCCGACGTAGTAGATATTTCCCGTGTCGAGCGCAATTTTATAGCCTTCCAACATCAACTGCACAGCATTCTGGAGATGAGATTTCAGATAGATGAGGAAAGCACCCACGACATATAAAACCGTGGGCTTGATGACGTTGATATTCAACTTGGCATTCAACCCTAACGCCAATTTGCCCACCCGATCGGCCACTTCAACGTCTTGCAAAATCCCGTTTAGAAGAATCCCGTAGCAGGCATAGCAGAACGCAGAAAAGGGCGCATTACCATACTGAATCGAGGCTTTCACCTGCGACAAAATGAGCAACGGAAACAGATTCGGGGTGGCAATATAAACAGCGGGAGCCACACTGGCCACAATTTGAACAACCGCCAGTTTGTCTGCCGCCGTCATCATCGGCAAATCGACCAGTTCTTCTGGATTACGCCCGCCCAGCAGAACAGCCGTTTCTTGGAGGGCTGCCTGAATGTCAGCCGGGGTGGGTTCAAGAGGAAAAACCAGGCCGAACTGTGCCATTGCTTGCCGAGCGATCGCGATCGCAGCCAGCACATTATTTTGGGCTGTATAGGCCTGAATTTTGATGTCGTAAATGCCCACGCGATCGAGCAAAGTCTTGGCTTGCTGCATCACGGCCTCACCCAGTTCCTCCATCTGCTCATAGGCTCCGCAGAGATAAGCCGCTTCAGCCGCTGACTCATGCAGAGACAGGGTTAACACATACTGACGATGCCAGCAGTCCGATCGCAGCAAGCGGATTCCCCCGGTCAAATACTCCATAGCAGCTTTGTGCGCGGTGGAAGCGAGAGCTTTTCGTCCTGCGATCAGGTTGAGTTGAGCGAGTTGCTCCCGCTCGTCCTGCGATCGAATCAACTCGATACCGATATTCAGGTGATTCACAATCTCAAAAACGTTGGCTTCTCGCTCGGCTTCTGGCACATTGTTCAACAGCCGTTGCCCGATTTTGATATGAGTCGCCTGTTTGTCATCGTCTGGAATCAACGAGTAGGCTGCTTGTTGGACGCGATCGTGAAGAAAGTGGTAGGAGACGATCGGTTTTTCCTGAGCGCTAGGGATGGGTGCATTTTCTGTCACAAGTGTCCAACCATCGGCCGGGAATAATTTGTATCCCTCGCCGCCCAAAGGCAAAATCACTCCTTCTTTGAGGGCTTGCCACAAAGCAGCAGCCGTCTCTGTGGGAGATTGCTCATACACGATCGCCAACGTTTCCAGGTCAAACTGGTTGCCAATACAAGCCGCCAGTTTCAAGACATTTTGGGTTTCCAGCGACAACTTCTGCAATTGCTTGGCCACAAATTCCACCACATCCTCAATCAGGCTCATAGCCCGGATTGGGGCGATGTCATAATGCCAACCGCCCACCGAGGCATCAAATATAATCAGTCCATCGTCATAAAGCGATTTAATAAATTGATTGCTGAAAAAAGGATTCCCCTGGGTCTTTTGATGCACCAACTTTGTCAAGGCCATTGCTTGCTCTGGTGAGGCATTTAGAGTATCGGAAATCAAGTAATTCAGGTGGATGGGGGTCAAGGGAGCTAGAGCAATTTTATTGACCGTGACCGATGCCTGCTGCAGTTCTTCGATCATCTGCATTAACGGATGCGCGGACGAAACTTCGTTATCCCGATACGCACCCACCAGCAGCAAATAGTGGCTTTTTGCTTCGCTCATCAGCAGTTGCATCAGCTTGAGCGAGGCGGAGTCTGCCCATTGCAGGTCATCCAGAAAAACCACCAGGGGATGCTCTTGCGTGGTGAAAACCTGGATGAACTTTTGGAACAACAGATGAAAGCGATTTTGGGCTGCACTGCCGGACAGTTCCGACGCAGGAGACTGTTCACCAATGATTCGTTGGAGTTCTGGAATTACTTCGATGATCACCTGGCTATTCTCGCCCAGTGCCGCCAGAATCTTGGTCTTCCATAGATCGATCTGGGCATCGCTCTCGGTCAGCAGTTGCCCCATCAAGTCGCGGAACGCCTGCACCAACGCCGAGAAGGGGATATTGCGTTGGAATTGATCGAACTTGCCTTTGATGAAGTACCCGTATTGGCGCACGATCAGCTTGTGCACTTCGTGGACGACGGCCGTTTTGCCCACGCCGGAAAAGCCTGCCACCAGCATCAGTTCGGTGGCACCCTGCTGCACCCGCTCAAAGGCTGCCAGCAGCATGGTCACTTCCGCTTCCCGACCATAGAGCTTTTCAGGAATCACGAAGCGATCGCAAGTATCCCGGTATCCCAGCTTAAACGGCACAATGATGGCCGTTGCGTTCCATTGATGCAAACAGGTTTCCAGGTCGTGCTTCAGTCCCCAGGCGGTCTGATAGCGATCTTCGGCATTCTTCGCCATCAGTTTGCTCACCACCTCCGAGAGGAGCTGGGGCACGGCAGGATTCAGGTTATGGACGGCGGGGGCTTGTTTGGCGATGTGGCAATGTATCAGTTCGAGCGCATCGTCCGATTGAAACGGTAACTGGCCAGTGAGCAATTCGTAGAAGGTGATGCCTAGCGAATAGAAATCGGTGCGGTAGTCAATGCCCCGGTTCATCCGCCCGGTTTGTTCGGGGGATAAATACTCCAGCGTCCCCTCCAGCACTGAAGGACTGGTCAAAAGTTGCGTTTCTCTGGGCAGCAGGGAAGCGATGCTAAAGTCAATCAGCTTAATCTGCTTGGTGGTGGGATGAATTAAAATATTGGCAGGCTTGATATCTTTATGAATAATGCGATGACGGTAGAGATTGTGGAGCGATTGGGCAAGGGCGATCGCAATCTGCAAAAATTCGGTGAGAAACAGTGGCTCGTAGCGAGGAGCCTTATCAAGTGAGGTGTTCACTTCAGACTGCTGGCCCCAAAGCGCTGCATACTCCTTGAGTGAAATTCCTCCGAAGTCCTCCATAATTAGAGCAAGCTGATTTTGGTAGGTTTCCAGACTATAGAAACGGACAACATCAGCCATGTTCAAACTTTGGGCGATCGCATATTGGTTCTTGAATTGTGCTAATTCAACCAGGCTGGGATAAGCCGTTTTTAGAAGTTTGATCACAACGGGGGTTTGATCCCACTCTCGCCAGCCCCGGTAAACCACCGTTCTGGAACTGGTGTAAATCATTTCATGAATTCGATATCCTGGAATTCCAATCAAGCTCTTTAGCATAAACCCTATTCAAGACAATGGATTCATTCTATCCACTCTCAAGGTTACTTTCACACTACACTCATATTTTTTTCAGCATAAACCGATGGAATAGATAGAGCACAAGCCATTTGTAAGTATAAAAGTAATACTACTGAAAAACGATGGTAGAACAGCAGCGTTATCCGTTCTACCATCGCTACAACAACTGACCAATGGCAATAAATTAGACGGCGCTCAACACTGGCTCTGAAAGAGCCGCCTTGCCAAACGGATTTTCGTAGGAATGAGTTTTGATGTAAACCAAAAATTCATTGACCAGTTCTGCAAAATAGTCAAAGGCGACATCAATAAACTCCATCGCTTGTTGGCGAATCTCCTCTGGCACTTCAATTTCTCTGATGGCTTGCAAAGAGGCTGGAGTATGGAGCGTATGGGTATTTTCAATGTGATTGTGGCACATACCAAAATAGCGTAATTCATCCCCTGTCATGGCTTGCAGTTGCATTGCCACCGGATTGGTTGCCCGGAAAAAAACATTGGCTGTGACTTCAGAAACCTCGATCGCCACCAGCTTCATGATCGGATCGGCTTGGTAGGTGTAGCGTTCAAACAGAGGAAGCATGGAGCGAGATACCTTGGTGTGCTCACTCCAAATGAATCGCACAACGTCGCTGAAAGGCATGGAATAATTCATGCCCATCTTCTCCATATCTTCCAGCAACCATTGCCAGTGAAAATGTTCTTCATAAGTGTGCCGATTCACGATTTCTTGAATCTTGTTTGTCGTGGGTTCCTGTCGCAAAACCCGCTTGCACAACTCGCTGAACTCCAGCGCCAGTGGGGTAATCACTGGCGCAAATGCCAGTTTTTGGCGAGGCTCCACACTTTCATCTTTCATATACTCGAAAAACGGCAACTGAGCAAACTCCTGATTCTTTTTCTCTATTATATCTAGAAGTGTTTTCATCTCAATTTTCCTCAAGTAATGGGCAACTATTTAGGAGTTGAATTTAGCTATACCCAAATTCCCCTCTTCCAAGGAATTTGAAGTAGCGGCTTATTCGTAACAGGAAATCCTTTAAAATCTCCTCACATTAAGGGCAATCAGTCAAATAAAATCAGACTGATGCAGTCACAACTTGGAGTCTCTAAAAATGAGTGAAGGCACTTTCATCGCTGCAAGCAATTGTAACTTAAAATTTTTGTTAGAGCCATCGGGAAAACTACTGTTTAGCCAACTGTCCAAACTGCTCATTCAATACTGAGTATTTCCCATTATTCAGTAATTATACGGAGGCTACTGATTGCTTTTTATCTATCTGAAGCACTTTGAAAATTAGAGGTTATCGGTAAAATTTGAATCTCAAATTTATATAATCCAGTTTCAGTCTAGGTTTCGTCCTGTCTAAATTTGTTAGCCTAACTAAGTAAATCTACGATTATGTAGATATACTGACACGGACTACTGTGATAGGAGGACAGAGACTGTTATCCTAGAGCAGACTCAACAAAAAAGTCTGGGTCATGTCAGATATTAAGTACATGGACAGAAATATTTACACAAATATAATTTTGCAAGGCTCACAGGAAGAGAATTTCCGATTCTATTTTGTGTAATTAATTCTGTCCAACTACTTACAGTAAAATATAGAGTCTTAAAGGTCGTAGAGGAAATCCCACCAGAGATTACTTTTGAGGAAGTTATGAATAGGGTTTACTTCCTTGACAAAGTTGACCGAGGTTTGAAGCAAGTTGAAGCCGATGATATTATTTCCGGCGAAGCAGCGAAAAAAGCGGCTCAGAAGGTGGGACGAGTAAATTGGACAAATCAGCCTTTAGCGGATATCGAAGTGATCGCTACATCGTGGCTGTAAGGACACAGCAATGATCGATAGTAAGGTGCGCAGTGCGCACCCTGCATACTACTACTACATACTACATACCTGTTTGTGTAAAGTGGTGATGGTACACTCTACAAAATTTATTGAAAATAACTCTTATTCTTCGCTCTCCGGAGTCATGATGAATCTCGGACACGCATATTTTCCACCATTTCTATCTCTGCACTGTCGCATCGACGGATTCGAGCTGAACAGCATTTCCACTGATTGATTAAGGGCAGGTTTAACAGTCGCAGGAGTTGGCACTGCTTTTGAGGCTTGACTTAGCTCCAGGACCGTTATAATTGCCAGTAGGGTTGATGAAAGCAAAACTGTGCGTTTCATTTATTTCTTTTTTCCTCGTTTAATCGTTGACGTGCCATCCCTATCCATATATCCTCATCGAATTCTTGAGAATCCGCATACTTTAGACAAATTTTCCACTGCGGTAGCGCTTCCTTAGTATTTTTCATCTTTTCTAAGACTTGCGCTTTTAAGCAGTAAGTTGCTGGTCCTTCACTATCAAGTTTAATCGCTTCATCCAGATGCTGCAATGCCTCTGAATATCGACCCTGTTCCAGGCGAGCCCATCCCAAGTTTTTGAGTAAAGAATATTTTACTCGATCGTCCTCAGCTAATTTCAAACCTTGCCACAGGAAGTGAACCGCAGCCGGATAGTTTTTTTGATCAACTATATATAACCTAGCCAGGTTGCTGTAAGCAGCAGGCAGACCGAGTTTGGCAGCTTGCAGATATTTTGCTCTGGCGCATTGTAAATCTTGCACCTCTTCGCAAAGCCATCCTAAATTGTAAAGAGCTGTTCGGCTTTTTGGATCTACCCAGAGCGCTAACTCATATGCTTCTTGAGTATCAGCGAATCGATTGGCTTTGTAGTTTTCAAAAGCCCTATTATTAAAAAAAGATGCCAGTTCCGGCAACCCAATTTGCCAGCCGCCAAAGCCTACTGCTAGCATCAGCAAGAAGGCTCCCCACTTGGAGTTGTGATGCTTTTTCGCTGGCTCTTTCATAGCATTGAAAATGTTAGCTAATGGTGTCATTTTTAGCATTTTTTAACTTGAGAGTTGGGCGATATTTTGTTTACCAGATTTAATTGCCACCCTAATGGCATCATAATCTTAAGAAATGACTCAGGTTTGAGCCTATTTCTCATAAGAGTTTGTCAGTCCACAGCCGAATGCTTGGGTAATGCTCCCACTAGCCAGAGGTATTCGAGCATAGGTTAATCATTCATGAGACTCCACAAGCCATCCGGATATTTTCAGGAAAAAGAAGCGGGAAGCAGGAAGAAGGTAGAACTCTTCCCCTCGCTTAAGTAATAATACTTAGTCAGCGGTCAGTCGATCGACTGTATGGGACTGTATGAGGAGATACAGCGTATTCCAGGTTTATGAAGTGTAGGGACTTACCCTGGGCCATGTCCCTACCGAGAGCGAACGAGCTGGGGTGTAGTTCATCAACCTGGTATCTTCTGTAAGATGGACTCCGGTGAAATAACTCTAATTAAGTTTGTAGTGACGATGGAAGTCCTCAAAATCCTCAAGGGAGGATTTTGAAAAATATTATGATGAGTAATTAACCGAACTAGATTTAAAATAGCCAATCATTAATGAGCAATCACCAATCATGAATCACTAATGACTCCTGACTAATAAACATCTCCATAAATTAACTTTCAACCTTCGAGGAGCAAAGGTTTTAGTTTATTTTTCGGAGATGTCTAATGACAAATGACAACTGACAACTGACAACTGACAACTGACAACTGACTAAAATTGCTTCATCGCTCTTTCCATATCCCGCTTGTCTTCGCGTTTCTTTAAATCTTCGCGCTTGTCGTACAGTTTTTTCCCTTTACCCAAACCGATATCAAGTTTTACCCAGCCGCCTTTCAAATACATTTTTAACGGCACTAAAGTCAAGCCTTTTTCTTCCACTTTGCCGATTAATTTGCGAATTTCCTGCTTGTGCATCAGCAATTTACGGGTGCGGCGGGGTTCGTGATTAAAATAGTTACTAGCACTTCTCCAAGGCGAAATGTGAACGTTGATTAGCCACAGTTCCCCGTTCCGAACTAAACCATATCCGTCCCGCAAATTGGCTTTTCCTTCCCGAATTGATTTGACTTCGGTTCCCTTCAATTCGATTCCCACTTGGTATGTCTCTATAATTTCATAGAGATGGCGCGCTTGTCGGTTATCGCTAACAATTTTGTATCCTGGGCTTTTTTCGCTCATTTTTACCTCCGCTAAAATTAATTATTATAACGCTAGCTTCTCTGTAGAGAAAATCGAAGCTTGACAAAACTTAAATAATCGGTCTGGACATTACCAATTTGGCTGAGCTAAGATGTCACCAACGTGAATGTCAAGCGGTATCATGCAGCGCACCAATATCACTGATTCTGCAATTCCAGATTCTGTTACTCCTCATCCTGCGGTTAATTTGGTTTGGCTGGCTCCTTTTTTGCTGGCGCTTGCTTGGTTTTGGGCCAATATCTCGGCTGTTAAGTGGCTGTTATCCTCGTTTGTTGAGATACCCACACTATATAAAATAGTAATTGGCTTTCTGATTGTAGCATTAGTAGTGCGATCGAGCGGGAACTGCGTTAGCGCAGCCCTCGAAGAAAATCGCCCGCCGGGATTTTCGCCAAATTTCGTTTTGAGGCGATATCCGCTGCTGTTGATGTTGAGTGCGGGTATTTGCTCGATCGCCCTTCAGTACATAATTGATATCAAACAAGTTACTGTCCTGCTATTTATCCTCGGAACTTACGGGCTGTGCGGCTTATTCGTCGAGCAGAACTTTTGGCAAAAAAACTTGCCTGTGGCGGGCTTGCTGGCTTGTATTTTACCATTCAACAGTCAGTTTAATAGCGGCTTAGGTTTGCCGGCGCGAGTGCTGACTGCTCAGGTAGTAGAACAGTTGCTGTCAATGCTGCACGTTGGCGCTATTTCTTCTTACGATATTATCGTTTTGGAAAACGGCATCGCTCACGTTGACGTGCCTTGTAGCGGCATTAAAACCCTCTTAGTCGGAACGCTATTTTTGCTAGCTGCTACCTGGCTGGAAGGGCGTAAATTAAGTTTAAGATGGCTAGCCGTCGGCGCTGCTAATCTCTTAATGTTAGTGTCTGCTAACACTGCCCGGGTTGCCGTGTTAGTCCTGGTTTCAGAAGTGTTTAACCAGCCAAACCTAGCACAAATTATGCACGTTCCTCTGGGAATTGTCGGTTTAGTATGTGCTTCTTTTGTAACCTGGTTAATGCTGCAACGAGTACCGAAATTTCAGCAAAAAAAAACCAGCGGTATTTCTGCAAAATCCAACTCAAAAATACTACAGAATCACCCTTTAGCCAAACCCGGAATAATTGCCGCAGTCATAGTTTTGGCAGTCATGGCTCAACTGTCTCATGTAGAAACGTCAAAAATGGCGATCGCACCTTTAAGATTGCCTGAATATATTAAATCAGAGTCGATTCCCCTGAATGCTAGCGAACAAAAATTCTTTGGCAACTATCCGGACACGCAAACACAAAAAATCAGATTTGTCGCCGGCAACTTGCGCGGTTCCATGCTCACAGTAGCCAGCACATCGTGGCAAACTTATCACGCCCCCGAGTTGTGTTTTGTAGCGAGCGGAATTCCCGTCAATCGCATAGAAAAAACACAGCTAACTCCTGCTGTAACGGGGCGCTGGCTGTCTCTCCAAGACAACCAACTATCCGCTACATACTGGCTGCAATCTGCACAGCTAACTACAGATAACTTCATGTCCCGTATCGGTAGCGACCTCACCCACAAAAATCACAATTGGGTGCTAGTTTCTATTTTATTTGACAGTCCGGTACAAGCACAAAATCATGAAGTAAAAGAGTTTGCTGGTAACGTATACGATACCATTAAACAAAGCTTACAAGGAGAAATAAATGAAAATTAAACAGGTATTTGATGGAATTTTTCAAACGATTTTTTGGGCGTGGAATTTGACGTTTTTATCGATTGTTTACTTGGGACTTTTGCCTATTATAGGAGTGCCATTAATTATGGCGACAATCGATGGCACCATCCCGCTAGAGTTTTCTTTGACCATGGCAGCTACGATCGCAGTACCCACTGTATGTACTGTAATAGGAGGTAGGCGTTTTGGCAAGCAACCCCTACAGCTAATGCGTTGGTTTTACGGCGTAGAAGCACCGCTATTTTTGCTTTGTTTGCTCCGCTTGTTCCTGCTGCGAGAACTCACTCCAGCTAGTTCTCTAATCATCGCTACTATTGTTTTGTGCATCGCGGCATTTTCAGTGGAAATGCTATACGGATATCTGGGTAAAAGAGAAAATGTTCACAATATCTCAGATTCTCAAACTTCTCATAATAAACGTAAGGATTCAGGTCTAAATTTGAGGAATTAAAGATGGTTCTTGCAGATCTGGATTAACCATCGCTTTTATAG
>NZ_JAUBRB010000046.1:0-55921 GCF_036701585.1 Microcoleus sp. POL10_C6
GGCAGGTTTTTTTCCATAATTGTAATATTCCGCCCAGAATGTCACACTTGTCAATACCCTCTGACCTGAATCCTTACATTTATGAAGATGCAGCCGATTCTTTAAAATATTTAACAAAAAATAGAAAAATTGCACACCAAAAAATTTATTTGTTTGGAGTTTCTTTAGGTGGAGCAGTTGCGATTAATTTAGCACTTAAAGAGCCAAGTATAGCGGGGCTGATTGTTGTCAGTTCTTTTACCTCTATGCAGGAAGAGGTAATTCATTTAGGTTATAGGATTTTCCCAATTGCATGGATATTAAATCAAAGATTTGACTCCCTTAGTAAGGTTGTATCTCTAAAAATACCTATTTTAATCGTTCATGGTACTTCTGATCGGTCAAATCCAGCTAGTATGAGTCAAAAGCTTTATGATGCAGCACCTCATCCCAAGCAACTTCTTTTAATTCCAGGTTTTGGGCATGATAATATCTCAGACATGATTGAAAGTCCTCAGTTTAGGGATGGGATGAAAAGATACATTCAGGAGGTTAATGCCACAAAATGAAAATACTTCTTCTTGGGCTCATGTTTCTTATCTGATTACAAAGTTTGAAAGCACGCCCTAACCAAAACTATCGGAGACAAACACATAGCCGCCGCCATATCCAACATTATCATCCACTAATATTAAGCCCTCGTTACCCTGCGGATCGCCACTCTGAGCAAGTCCATAATTGACCACGCGCAACAACCGCTGCGGCGTAAACGATTCTAATTCCACAAAATTGCCTGCCTCCAGCCATGCTAGTTCTTCGGCTGTTAAACCTTGCCTTACAGCGTCGGGTAATTGACGGGCTGTTTGTGCCATTGTTTGAGATTGCTGCACAAACATATCGCGGGTTGCTAAGATTTGACGGGGAGAAATTCCCAAATCAAAAATCGTCACCGCTTGATTCGCAAACCAGTTTGGATTAGTTCGCAGTTGATGTACCAAGCCAACTCCAGCAGGGCTCGCATTGTGCAGCGCATAAACTTTCAAATCGGCATTGCGCCGCAGCATTTCGATTACGGTACTGAAGATGCTTTGGGGATAGCCACTAATACTAAGAATCGCGCAGTTGTTTTCAAAATGGACGTTGTTAGCGATGAGGAATTGAGCTATTTCGTCGCTGTCACAGATAATTGCGCGATCGAAGCTGTAGGCGCTGACTTCGCGATCGATGGTGGCGGGCAAAGCCTCTTGACGAGCAGCAGGGAGCAGTTTTTCTAATGTGCCATTCACTGTTTGCCAGCGTTGCAGCCACTCATTAGTCTGGGCTTGATTAACGAGCAATATTTCACCCGTTATCTGTGGGCGATTTTTTTGTGAAATGCCCAGCCAGTAGGAAAATAGCCCTAGTGCAGTCGCTGCGATGTATCCTGGGAAATAATTAAATATCAAACTTCCTGAAATGCCCATCACTAAAATAATTACCCCTAAAATCTGGAGGTTTTTAGCATTAGTTCTTCTGTGGCGACTACCTTGTTCAGGAGATTTGCTGTAGTGGTAAAATAGCCATATCCACATCAAATTGTAGAGAGCGAAGGGAATAATTAATGCAAATTCTGAGGGAAAAATAGTAAGAGCGAAGGGAATGCCGAAGGTTCCCGCAAATATAAGAAAAAAGAAGTAGAAAAAAATCCAACTGGTTTGTGGGGCGCGAGATTTAAGCTTTTGGTCAATAAAATACAAAAACTGTTTGTGCGTAAAAAACAACATATTTTGGCTCGAAATATTCTCGATCGCCTTTTTGAAAAAGGGATCGGTGAATGCCAACTTTTTATCAATGACGGTATTGGGTTCAAAGACAAACGGATGGTTGCACCGTTTACAGCGACCCCTATTCCTGGTACGATCGCTCAAAATGTTGTCGGTATTACACTGGACGCATTTCATTCCCATTTCGGTTACTCCTGATTGATTTAATGGATTTATATTGTTGACGGTTGTTTTGGAATGATTTTACCGCAGAGGCCGCAGAGGGCGCAGAGGAAGAGAAGAGAGATAATAAGTAGAAGGAAGAAGGAAGAAGGAAGAAGGAAAAAGGAAGAAGGAAGAAGGAAGAAGGAAGAAGGAAGAAGGAAGAAGGAAGAAACTATGCCCAATGCCCAATGCCCAATGCCCAATGCCCTATTAAAAGATTTGCCCGTTTAACAAGATAGAATAGTCTTCTCGCTGTCGAATTAATCGATCGCCCTTAGCATCAATCAACACCTCAGCAGGGCGGGGGCGGTGTAGAAAATGCGACGACATCGCATAGCCGTAAGCCCCGCAATCCAAAATGGCGATCGCATCTCCAATTTTGAGTTTCGGTAGCCAACAATTACGCCCCAAATAATCCCGCGAATAAGTTGTGTTGCCGCAAATATCAGTTTCATGTCGCGATACATCGTCGGTTTCCCAAGTTGCGATCGCCCGATAGCCACCGTGCACCGCAGGCACCGATAGATTTGATACAGTCGTATCCACCCCGACAATTTGCCGCGTGCCCAACCACTTCACCGACACAACTTTCGCAAGCAAAACGCCACAACCTGCGATCGCCGATCGTCCCGGTTCAATCACCAATTCGATCAGGCGAGATAGCGCACTCAATCGTTCAGTAATCGCCGCACCAAACTCCCGCCAGTCAAACACCGCACCGCCTCGATAGGGATAGCCAAAACCACCGCCAAAATCGAGGGTTTTCCAATCGGGTAACTGTTGGGCGATCGCAATTAGGCGATCGATCGCCTGCGTAAAAGCACTCGTGGCGTTCGTTCCCGTCCCCCGATAAAAATGCAATCCGGTAATTCTCAACCCCTGCTGCTGCGCGATTTCGTTCGCTTTTTCAAATTCAGCGGGACGCACTCCAATCCGACTGTCTCCCGTCAATTCCGGTGAGTTGAGGCGCAGTCCAATTTCGGCACTGATCGATCGCGGTTGACTGCGCGAATATTCGCAAAAATCCTGGAGTTGCGACAGACTATCGAAATTGAATCGATGGATTTTCCATTCAATCAATTGCTGAATATCCGCCCTGTTGAGGTTACTGCCGGTGTAGACAATGCGATCGCCCGTAAAACCCGCTTTCAGCCCCAAAAACACATCGCCCGGTGTATTCGCGTGTAGCCCCCAACCAGCTTGCTGAATCAATTGCAACAGAGCAATATTGCCGTTGGTGACGCTAGCAAAATGAAACTGAACGTGCGGATAGTCGATCGATCGCGTAATATGCTCAAGAGTCTGACTGAGGATCTCGGCCTGATACACATATAAGGGCGAACCATAAGTTGACAAAAGTCGCTGGGCTAATGCTTCCGAGAACGGCGGCGAATGTATTTTGGTTTCATTCTGTAGCAAAGATTCAGTCATATTAAATCCGTTAGTATAAGAATGATAAAATCGATTCAACAATTAATAATCACGAATTGTGTAACCGGAATCAATCTCATTAATCTGCGTTAATCTATGTTAATCTGCCCTCATCTGCGGTTAAAAAAAAGAGAATTTATTAACCGCAGATGACAAGGGATAGACGCGGATTTACGCAGATAAAAACAAGAGAGATATGAAGAATGCCGATGCAGCGCGGATTTGAGATGAGTTCATTCTAGCCTCCTGCGATATTTCCAAATGCGTTGTCCGATCGCCGGTGGCAACCAAAACACATGATCCAGCGATCGCTTGCCCGGAATTTCGCCTAAAACCTCGGTTCGCCATGCCTGCCACATCAGCAGCAGCCAGAGATTATTGCCAATATAGCGATCGCGCATAGCAACTCCGAGTTGTCCCGATAACATTGAGTCGGGCAAATAAGGTTGCCAGCAATTTTGCGATCGCAACAGATTCGGATTCAGCCGATCGCCGATCGCAGCCCAAAACTCCCGGTAATACCAAACCTTCAACGGCACACCCATCCCGCGCTTTTCCCGCCAGACAATTTCCGGCGGCAGCCAGCGTTCGGACGCTTTTTTGAGGATGTATTTTTCGCACGCACCTTGCAGCAGCAGCTCTCCTGGCAGTTGAAACGTCCATGCTGTGAGGTCGGGGTCGCAGAAGGGCGATCGCACCCACAAACCGCAAGCAAACCCCAATGCCGTTGCCCTCGGCTGAATATTTTGGGAACCTTTGAGCATTAGCGAAGCCCGCCGCAGCCTCGCTAGCAGGGAAGGACAGGTTTCGGGATCGATCGCGTCTTGCAGGTAAATGCTCAAATCGTGAGACTCGATGCGATCGAGCATTTCCGGCGTAAAAATCTGTTTTTCATAACCATAAAATCGCTGAAACGTCCGCAAATACTGCTGTTCAAAGGTTTCTTTTCCCGCTGGATGTTCTGCACTGTAAACTCCGTTGGCAATCAAAGGTTTATTCGTCCATCCAGCAAATAGCTGATCGCCATTCTCGCCATTGAAAACCACTCGCACGTCTTGTGCCGCCGCCTGTTTGAGCAAAAACAGCGCAGCCGTCGTGCCATCTCCATAGGGTAAATCGAGGGCTTTGGCGGTTGGCCCGATCGCCCGCAACACTGCATCGCCCGTCGCCGCCACTCGGATCAGCGGAATCTGGAAAAAGTCGGCAACCTGTTGGGCGTAGGGCAGTTCGGAATAGGCTTCGACACCAAAATCGAGGGCATAGGCGCGCACTTGCAAGCCCGCTTTGACTAGCAGCGCCGTCACTAGGGAAGAATCGATGCCACCGGAGAGTAAAACGCCTACGGGTTCGTCGATCGGCAAATCGGCCACTTGTCGATCGATCGCCTGTTGCAAAAGCGCTTGCAATTGTGCGATCGCCTCATCCTCACGGCGCAGTAATTGGGGCGCTTCTTGCCAAGCCGATGGCAGCGATCGCACTTTCGGCCGATCGTTAAAATCGGCGATTTCCCAAACTATCTCCGTTCCGGCTGCTACCGATGCAATTTGCTCGATCGGCGTTAACGGCGTGGGCACGTAGGAAAAGCAAGCATAGCTGTGGAGGGCGATCGGGCTAATTTGAGGGGAAGCAATCAGCGGTAGCAGCAATTGCATCCGCGTCGAAAACCAAATCGTTTCTCCCAACTGCATCCAGTAAAGCGGCACTCGCCCAAACGGATCGCGCCCCAGCCTTAGCTGTTTCGCTTCTACCGCCGCCCAAGCATCTCCCGGTAAATCGGTTGGCCCAAATCGCCCGCAAGCATTCAGCGTCACTGTGTCAGCCGTGAGTACAGATGCAGAGGCGATCGCCCACTCTGATAATTTGCCCTGCCGAATGCAGTAATCTGGGACTAAACGGCTGAGCGTTTTTGTGCAATCGTCCAGTCCCCAATAGCCGATAAAATGTGAAGGTTTGTCGATCGCACCCATCTATTTCACCGTGAAAGGTTCACTACTGATGACGCGCCCATCCAGGGACATCCGAACTTCCCATTTGCCTGGGGCGGCAGCAGATCCGAGATCGTAATAGCAGTGGGTATTCCAAACCGCAGTATTGATCGTGCGAGTTTGATACCTGCCCTGATGCACAGTTTGACCGCTAGAATTAATCCAGTCGCATTGTAAAGACAACTCACGACCGATCGGAGCATTTTGCAACGTCACCTGGTAGTAAACGCGGGGATTGATTTGACGGTTGACTTGAGTAAGGCTGTCACCGCCCTTTTGAGATAGGGCAATTCGGTCTTCTCCTCCCACAACTTGAGCAGTTTTTTGTTGCTGATTTTGCCCGAACAGCACGCCTATACCGATCGCAGAAATGACAACAACTGTCGAGGCGATCGCGATCCAACGGTTGCGTCGCTGCTGTTTTTCTAGGACTTCGCGGCGGCGCATTTGAGCGATCGCATCTTCTAAAAGCTCATCAGGAAGATTCAACTCCCGTAAAATTTCTCTTACCTGATCCGGGGCCAATTCTAACTCGCGCTGCTGCGATAACTTGTCGATCTCAGCGATCACCTGTGCTAATTGAGTTTGAGTAAGTCGAGGTTCCATAAAGTTCTTTCCAGTTAAAATTAGATATATAAATCACCCCTCTCTTCTCTTCCTCTGCGCCCTCTGCGATCTCTGTGGTTAAATTATCCATATTATTCAATAAATAGCTCTCAAAGTCAATTCATAAAAATCATAACCTTGACCTCATAAAAATCATATTTATAGGACTTAGCATGGGTGCCCAGAAACCGGGGCTTTTTACAAAAATACTTCCTTGCAACCCGCATATTAGGTAAAAAACCAAGTTTCTTTGTCCGAGTGAATAAATCCTGACTTATATAAAATCCAGACTGGCAAATTCCTCAACTTTTTGAGACTCCATTAAAAAAGGCAGTTTGCCTAAATCTAGTTTTTCCTGTTGGCGATTCAACCAAATTGCGTTTAATCCCGCCTTTTTAGCACCACAATAATCTGCTTTAAAGCTGTCGCCGATATGCAACACATTCTCGGCAGTGCAGTTGTGCTTTTGCAAAGCAGTGGTAAAAATTTTAGAATCGGGTTTTGCTGCACCAACTTCGGTGGAAATTGTCACTGATGTGAAATATGCAGCTAAATTTAGTGCTTTTAATACTGCATAAATTCGGGAATCGAAATTCGATACTACTGCTAATTCAATTCCTTGTTGCTGCCACTTATTTAATGCTGGCAATACGTCGGGATAGACGAACCAAGGTTCGGCGGTGGCAAAATGAGCGTAAAGTTCCACAAAGAATGTGGAAAAGTCTGAAAATTGGTGGAATATGCCTGCTATTTGGAATGCTTTTGCGGAAACTGTTTGCCACCACTCAAATTCTAATTGGGGAATTTTTGCTGCTTCTATCCCTGGAAATGCCATCGGACTTGCTGATGCGAAGCTTTGGAAAAATGCTGCATTTAACTCTTCACTCTTAACTGTTACTCCAAAACTATTGGCTAGTTTTCCGTAGACTTCGCCGACGCTACCGCGAACGTCAAATAGTGTACCTGCGGCATCTAGAAAAATAATTTTGGTCATTTGAGAAGAAAAAGGGAAGAGGAAAGAGGACTTATCGCACATCCGGTTGCATCGGAATGATTTAACCACAGAGAACACAGAGGAAGAGAAGAGAAGAGAAGAGAAGAGAAAAAAGATTTGAATGATTCCTTCTTTCTTCTTCCTTTTTCCTTCTTCCTTCTAATTAGTTGTTGGCGGATTCACCACACCAGAATGATTGGCAATGTTGCCCGCAGGTTCAAATCTGCCTCCTAAATATTTGGCTAGGAATTCTTCGGCGATCGCATAAAAGTGCAGGCGATTTTCTGGTCGGGCAAATCCGTGTCCTTCGTCTGTATAAAGCACGTATTCTACAGGTTTGCCGGCTTGCTTCATGGCATTGACAATTTGCTCGCTTTCTGCTTCTTTGACTCGCGGGTCGTTAGCACCTTGGGCGATTAGTAAAGGTTTCTGGATGCGATCGACAAAAAATAAAGGCGAGATCGATTTCAGAAACTCTGGTTCTGTTTCCAGATTTCCGACGCGGTGATACAGACTTGCTTTTCTCGGTTCCCAGTAAGGGGGAATAGTTTGCAGCAGTGTAATCAAATTGCTCGGCCCGACAATATCGACGGCGCAGGCAAAAACATCGGGACTAAAAGTCAATCCCGCTAAGGCAGCATAACCACCGTAAGAACCGCCCATAATCGCAATTTTATCGGGTTGGGAAATTCCTGTTTCTACAAGCCAATTAACCCCATCTAGCAAGTCGTCGTGCATCTTAGCGGCCCATTCGCGATTGCCGGCATTGAGAAAGGCTTTGCCGTAGCCGGTGGAACCGCGAAAATTGATTTGCAAAATGGCGTAACCTCGGTTTGCCAGCCATTGGGCTTGTGGATTGTAACCCCAGGTATCGCGGGACCAGGGGCCGCCGTGAACCAGCAAGACTGTCGGTACGGGCGTTGAGACACCAATCGGTTTTGTCAGGTAGCCGTGAATGGTTAAACCATCTCTTGCGGTGTAAGAAATGGGTTCCATTGATGATAGCGGTAGCCCTTCGAGTTTGGGTTGGTTGCTGAACAGGAAGGTGAAGGTTTTGGAGGCGCGATCGTACACATAATAGTAAACTGGGCCGTCGTCTGTCATGTAAGCGACTAGCCAAGTGGTATCGGCGAGGTTGCGGCTGGTGATGGAGAATTCGCCGGGGCGGAATTTGCCGAGCTCCTCAAAATCCTCTGCTATGCTTTGGTCTAAAATCTGCCACTCTTGCTTGTCCTTGTAGAAGGAAACCGCCTGAATCTCTCGCTTGGTGGGGTGTACGACAATGCCGCCGACATCGTATTCTGGGTCTGAGGCGAGATCGGTTTCTTGTTTGGTTTCTAAGTCTAAGGCGATCAAACGTTCGGCGTTAGCATCGTGATTGCCCATGATGTAAAGAATTTTGCCGTTTTCTGAGAACATGACGGCACCGCCTTCCTCATCGGGCCCCCACCTTCGCAGGCTTTCCCAAGACTTGTCGGCAGTTTCCCGAAACACCAATTCTGATCCGCCGTCGGCAGTTGTGGCTGTGGCCGCCCGCACTTGAAATTCGCCGTCAGCAGTCCAACCGACGATGTTACCTGGGTTTTCGGTGTCGAGTTCAACGGCACCGTTTTGCAGGTTGATGCGGTAAAGATCGTGTTTGCGGCGATCGCGGATGTTCATTCCCACTAATATTTCATTGGGGAATTGGCGGTAAAAGGCGATCAGATGAGCTCGAACACCTTGAAATGCTGTCAAATCGCGAACCAGGTTTGACTGGATATTGACTGAGAATAAATGCCATTTTTCATCACCATCAATATCTTGCTGATAAATGAGCTCTTCGCCGCTGTAAGTCCAGAAAAAGATGCGGATGCCGCGTTTTTTATCGGCTGTGAGTTGGCGGTCATCTGCTTGACCTACGGTACGGAGTCGCACTTGCAAGACGTTGTTTTCGTCGGGTGCAATGTAGGCGAGATACTTGCCGTCGGGTGAAAGTTGGGGGCGGGTTCTTTCAGGATTTCCGAACAGAATCTCCCGCTCTATCAACGGTGGAATTTCAGTTTTTGGCTTTTGAAATGTGGAATTTTGCATTTTTTATCGTGCCTAATATTCTCTGAATCTACACTCCGACAGAAAAAACCAGGTTTTTACCAAATATGCGCGTAGTAGTGAAGTATTTTCGTGAAAAACCCGGTTTCGGAACCGCCCTCATAAGTCCTACAATCAATAATAAACCGTCAACTGTCAACAGTTAACAGTCTACAATCAACTAACTTTTAAGCAAATCCTGAATCGGTTTACTAATCCAATTGAAACCAACTTTTAGTTGATGGTCAAATGTTGGCATCCGATAGAGATAAGCTAAGCGGCGAGCAATGTGCGCTAGTTGTCCGTCGAGTTTAATTCCTAAACCGGCCAGGGTGGCGTTGTCATTTCCTAATGTCATCATTTCTCCTAGCGGCTGATAGCGGAAAGGAAGTAATGGGCGGCCGGTGAGGGAGGCCCAAATGTTCCAGGCGGTGTAGTCAGCTTGCTGAAAGGCTGTTTGGGCTGTTCCGGGGACTTTTTGATTAGTTGCATCGTGACATTCAGCTAAGTCTCCCAAGGCAAATATATCTGGATGGTCGATAATTTGCATTTGCGAATTGACTATTAATTGACCGCGGCGGTTTTGTTTGAGGGGTAGCGATCGCACTGCTTGACTAACTTGAGTTCCTACTGTCCACAAAACTATGTCTACGGGTAGAACATCTAATTGTCCTTTGTAAAGTAAGGATATTGTGTCCGATCCGATCGCCTCTACTTCTGTTTCTAAGTCGATCCACACTTGCCGTTTTTCTAAAGCTTTGCTGGCGGCTTCGCGGTTAAACTCCGGCGATGTCCGCAGAATCATGTCGCTTTGCTCAACTAACCGCACGCGACCTTTTTCTCCGAGTCGATCGGCTAATTTACAAGCTAATTCTACTCCCGAATAACCGGCGCCGACGATCGCAACCCGAATTTTGTCGTTGTTGCTGGCTTCTAAAAACCGCAGTCTTTCTTCTAAGCGGTATGCGTCGTCGAGAGTGCGAAATGAGTAAGCGTATTCAACGGCACCTTTGACCAGATCTAGGGGGGTTTCGCCGCCTAAAGCTAAAACCAGGCGATCGCACGGAATTTCTGGCCCGTCGTGCAACTGCACTCGCTTTTGCTCCACATCGATGCCGGAGACAGTACCTTGACAAAAGCGCACGCCTGTGGTTTCCAATAGTTCGGCAAATGGTGGAGCAATTTCCCAGGTTTGGAGTTCGCCGGTCACGAGTTCGTAGAGCAGGGGAACGAACAAAAATCGATCGCGGCGGTCAACTAGGACAATTTCTGGTTTTTCGGTTTTGGAGAAGGGTAACTGACTCAAGCGCAGGGCTGTGTAGAGTCCGCCGAAGCCTCCGCCGAGAATACAAATCCGGGGTTGTTGTTGAGTCATGGTGTTTTGTTTGAGGGGCTCACGGTAGCAAGGAAACTTATCTTATTCTAACGAGAGTGAGGGAGTGGGGAAGGGGGGAGTGGAAGACTGGGAAAATGGGAAAATGGGAAAATGGGAAAATCTTCCATCTTTCCCTCGAACCTCAACATCCATCTGTTGAATCCGTTAAACTCACACCTAGAGCACCATTCTCAATCAGCTTTTTATGGGCGGACTCTTCGGCCCAACCCCTACTCCCCATAAGAAAATGCACTTGTTGTGGAACAGGCCGGAAAGCCTGTTAAGCGAGAATGGTGCTCTGGGCGTGAGTGAAATCCATTAAAGCCGTTAGACAATGCGTTTCCGAACTGTTTTCTATATCTATAGCCTTGATTAGCTTTACCTATTACTCGCCCTCAAATTTTCTGAAGGTTCGCAGAACTAATTTTGTACTATATTAGTTTATAATGAATAATTTCGCACATTAAATTCACTTTTTATAGGGTCATCTACTCTACCACTTGCCCCCGCACTCACAAGTGAAAAACAAACCATGCAAACTTCTTCCAATTCTTCTAAATTTAAGAACGGCGATCACAATAACGAAGACGACTCATCTTTGTTAAAAAGCGAAGAACGATATAAAAATTTAGTAGCTAATATTCCCGGTGCTGTCTACCGCTGTACCTGCGAGTATACGGAGGACGGGGAATTAACACGGACAATGGCGTTTTTGAGCGAGGCTGTTCAAGAAATATCAGGCTATCCCTCTTCTGATTTTATCAACGATCGCGTCCGTTCCTTGGCAAGCATTATCCATCCTCAAGACCGGAAAAAGGTGGATGCTAGTGTGAAAAAAAGCGTAGCAACCAGAACTTCGTACATCCTTGAATACCGGATTGTCCGGGCGGACGGCGGAATTAGCTGGGTTTACGAAAAAGGCAAAGCTATTGGCTGCGAGGCGGAGGAGGGTAGAGGAAAACAAGAAGGACAAGGGGAAATTGAGGGCTTTTTGTCGGCTGTGGTTTCGCCGGTATCGCAGATCGCAAATTCTCTGTATCGGGTTGTCTATCTCGACGGAGTGATTTTGGATATTAGTGAGCGAAAGCGCACTGAAGAAGACCTGCGAAACACTCAAGATTTTCTGAATGCGGTACTGCAAAATCTGCCAGTTAGCGTCTTTATTAAAGATGCTGTGGAACAAAGATTTATTTATTGGAATAAAGCTAGCGAAGAATTGTTTGGCTATTCGAGGGATGAAGTGCTGGGAAACAATGCTGCTGAATTGTTGGAGCCAGAGCAGGCTAATTACTTGCAAGCACAAGATTTAGAATTATTCGCAAGACACAAAGGCGTCGATTTGCCAGAAGAAATCATCCAACTTCCGCGCCGAGGAAAGCGAATTTTGCACACTAAAAAAGTTCCTTTGTTTGACGATTCTGGCGCGCCTAAGTATATTCTGGGTATTGCTCAAGATATTACGGAAAGCAAAAAAACAGAAACAGAATTGTCGCGCTTGGCTATTGTGGCTCAAAAAACGCAAAATGGTGTGATTATTACTGATGCTCAAGGCTGCATTGAATGGGTGAATGAAGGATTTACTCGGATTAGCGGTTACGTGCTGGCAGAAATGCAGGGAAAAAAACCGGGTGATGTGCTGCAAGGCCCTCAAACAGACCCCCTAACTATTGCTCAACTGCGATCGGCTTTGGCAACGGGACAGTTGTTTAATCAGGAAATTTACAATTACAGCAAGGATGGAAAGGGTTATTGGGTGGCGCTTTCCATCGCTCCAATTTTTCTAGAAAATGGGGAACTCGAAGGTTTTATTGCGGTGCAAACTGATATTACCGATCGCAAGCAAGCAGAGGCAACAGTCAGGGAAAGCGAGAGTTATTATCGCTGCATTGTCGAGACGGCTTCGGAGGGCGTTTGGATGTTTGACAGCGAAAGTATCACGACTTTTGCTAACAGCATGATGGCCGAAATGCTGGGGTATACTGTGGAGGAAATGCTGGGGCGATCGCTATTTGAGTTTATAGACTGCGACTCTAGGAAAATAGCAGAAAGTTACGTGCAGCGCAGGCGGGAAGGCATTCGCGAACGCCACGATTTTAAGTTTACTCGCAAAGACGGATCTCACTTGTGGGCGATCGTCTCGGCGACGCCGATGTTCGACGGTGAGGGCGAATTTTCCGGGGTGTTGCGGATGATTACCGATATTAGCGATCGCAAACAAGCAGAAGCCGAATTGCGCCAAACTCTCAAAGAGTTGGAATTTGAAAAATTTGCTTTGGATCAATCGGCAATTGTCTCGAATACCGACGAATTCGGAGCCATTACCTATGTCAACGATCAATTTTGCGAACAATTTAAATATTCCCGAGAAGAACTGATCGGCAAAACCCACAGACTTGTCAATTCTGGCTATCATTCAGCCGATTTTTTCAAGCAGCTTTGGTCAACCATCCGCCAGGGAAAGGTTTGGCGAGGAGAAATGAAAAATCAAGCTAAAGACGGTACATTATTTTGGTTGGATACTACGATTGTACCGTTCTTAAATACGAACGGCGAACCCCATCAATATGTAGCAATTCGTAAAGATATTACCGCTCGCAAACACGCAGAAGAAGCGGTGCAGCTTTCCGAAAGTCAATTGAGGACTAAAAATCAAGAATTGGCAAAAGCCCTGCGGGACGTGCATAAAACTCAAAGCATGATGGTTCAGAATGAAAAAATGGTAAGTTTGGGGCAATTAGTCGCTGGCGTTGCTCACGAAATCAACAATCCAGTTAGCTTTATTTACGGCAACGTCATGCACGCTGACGATTACTTTAAAGACTTGCTAAAAATGCTGCAACTTTACCAGCAGGAATACCCGCACCCAACACCGGCAATTAAACAAGAAATAAATGATATCGATTTGAATTTTCTGCTCAGAGATTTGCCGAAGCTGTTAAATTCGATGAAAATGGGAGCAGAGCGAATTCGCCAAATTGTGCTGTCACTGAAGAATTTTTCGCGATTAGATGAAGCCGAACAAAAGCAGGTGGATATTCACGAAGGGATTGAAAGCACTTTGTTGATTTTGCAGCACAGGTTGAAAGAAACGGCAGGGCGTCCTAAAATTGTGCTGATCAAAGAGTTCGGCAATTTGCCCCGCGTACAGTGTTATGCAGGACAGTTGAATCAGGTTTTTATGAATATTATTGGCAATGCAATTGATGCTTTGGAAGAGGCAATGGAGACTGGACAGTGGGCAGAGGGACAACTGGCGCCTATTCCTTATTGTCCTTCACCGACGCTGCGGATTTGTACGGATGTAAAATATGAACAGGATGCTTTGATGCAAGCCGATTCTGCTGTTTCTGATGATTCAATGCGGCATCCTTCTCATATTGTGATTCGGATTGCTGACAACGGGCCAGGGATTCCGATAGATGTTCACAAAAGGCTGTTCGATCCGTTTTTTACTACGAAAGAACCTGGTAAAGGTACTGGTTTGGGGCTGTCTATCAGCTATCAAATTGTGGTGGAAAAACACGGCGGGCAGCTTAAGTGCGATTCTGCACCGGGTCAAGGCACGGAATTTGCGATCGAGATTCCTGTAGTCAGTAGTCAGTAGTCAGTAGTCAGTAGTCAGTAGTCAGTAGTCAGTAGTTATTTACTACCAATTACCTATTCCCGATGCCCAATGCCCAATGCCCAATTCCTTATTCCCCATAACCATGAAATATAACGTAATTTATGACGGCAATTGCAATCTCTGCGTTACCTTGGTACAGTTACTAGAAACCTTAGACAAAGGCCAGAATTTTGAGTATATTTCCATGCAAGATTTAGAGCAATTAAATCGCTTTGGGATTACGTCTCAAGACTGCGAAATGGGGATGATTTTGATAGATGGCAACACCCCAGAACGTCGCTGGCAAGGCAGCGATGCGGCGGAGGAAATCGGACGGATATTGCCTGCTGGCGAGGTGTTTGTGGCTGCTTATCGGGCAATGCCGGGGATGAAGTGGATGGGCGATCGCGTGTACGAACAAGTCCGCGATAACCGCTATACTTTGTTTGGCAAGCGATCGACTACTTACAAATCTGTTTATCCGGTTGGCTGTAGGTCGATCGACAATTGCGATAATAGCAACGACTAAAGTCCTTAGTACAAACAGGTTCGCAGTGAAAACTGAATTCCTCAAAAAGATTGATTAAACAAATCGAATATCTGCTGGCAAAAGTCTTTGAGTTTTTGCGCCGACTCTACCGCAGGTTCGGTTTGGCCGAGAAAATTCCAATTTTCCACAGTAGAAAAGTGCCACTGCTGACCGCTATGATCGTAACCGGCTGCCTCAACTCCGATCGCCCGCCGATACCCTTCCACCGGATCTTGGTAAAATCGGATTTGAATCAAAATGCTGCGGCTTTGCAGCAAGCGGCTTCTACCGGGAAAATGGAAGCCAATGTCGATGGAATCTGGATCTACAAGTTCTCTGGTATCCTGGTCATTCATCCAAGGTTTCAAATCGACTTTTGCATCCGGGAATTCGGACTTGAATAAATTAACAACCGCAGCAATTTTGCTGGCAACTTCTATATTTTTGGCTTGTTCGGCAGCGTTCACTCGAAAAACTCCTATCAAATATAGTTATTACATTTAGCTAATAATGTAACTGCATACTGCCGAATGTAGACTGTGAACAGCGGACTTTTTCAGAAATAATTAGGCATTGACAAATTTTCATATATGTGTTGTGCTGTTTTTATCCGAGTCTCGCTCCCCCTAAATCCCCCTTAAAAAGGGGACTTTGAGCAGGCTCTTGTCCCCCCCTTATTAAAGGAGGTTAGGGGGGATCTGCAGGTTTTAAAACACGCCATAGTTCCATAATTTTAATTCAGGGGAAGGGCGATCGCAAATTCCGAACCTTCTCCCAGCACCGATTCACAAGTTAATTTACCGCCGTGGGTTTCTTCCACAATTTGCCTGCTGATAGACAACCCCAAACCCGTACCTTTCCCTACCCCTTTAGTAGTAAATAAATGGTCAAATATTTTCGACTTGATCTCCGATGACATCCCTTGACCGTTATCTTTGATTTTAATCACCACGCTGTTGCTATCCTCGGAGACTTGAGTGATAATGGCGATCGTATTCGGTAAAGCTTCAATTTCAGCGTAAGTGCGACCCTGATTGAATTCGTCAAAACACTCGATCGCATTTGCCAGCAAATTCATAAATACCTGATTCAGTTGCCCAAAATAACATTTAACTGGCGGGATATCTCCGTATTCTTTGATAATTTTAATCGCGGGGCGAGTATCTTTAGCTTTGAGGCGATACTGTAAAATCATCAAAGTGCTGTCGATGCCCTCATGAATATTTGCTGAGACTTTATTCGCACTGTCAGCGCGAGAAAAAGTCCGCAAAGACTTGCTAATATTGCGGATGCGCTCTGTACCTGATTTCATAGATAAAAGCATTTTCGGCAAATCTTCGATCAAATATTCTAAATCGATCTCCGATGCTTTATCCTGTAATTCATCTCCAGGATTAGGAAATTTTTCTTGGTAAAGTTGTAAGCAATCAATCAAATCTAAGCTCGCCTCAGCAGCAGCATCAAGATTGCCCGCAATAAAACCGAGCGGATTGTTAATTTCGTGAGCAACCCCTGCAATCAAATTGCCGAGAGCAGACATTTTTTCGCTTTGAATGAGTTGCAGTTGCGCCTGTTGCAATTCATTGAAAGATTTTTCTAACTGTTGAGATTTTTCTTTCTCCCGCGCGTACAAACCAGCATTTTCTACAGCAATAGCAACTTGAGAAATTAACACTTTGAATACTTCCACTCTCTCTGCTGTAAAAGCTCCTACTGTCAAAGCATTTTCTAAATAAATTATTCCGCGCGGCTGAGATTGATAAATAATCGGCAAACAGAGAATTGATTTGGGTTGATATTTCTCAATGTAGGTATCTACCTTAAAAGGTTCGGCGACAGTCGCATTGTCTAAAACCAGATGCTTTTGACTGCGCTGTACGTAATTAATCACAGACAGGGGAACATCTTGACAATTTTCTACGGGAATAGAGGGTAAAAGTGTCACTTTATCCTCCGCAAAACTGCCAGTAGCTTCTATGCAGAGGATATCGTTTTTCAGCAGCAGTAGCACTACTTTTTGAGCCGCCGCATTTTCTAAAATAATTTTGATTAATTTGGTCAACAATTTTTCTAGAACAATTTCACCGTTAATGGCTTCCGCCGACTTAATAAAAGTAGCTAAGTCTAATAAATCGCCTAAACTACTACTGGTAGTATTTCCCGTGGCAGTGCGGGTGACATCGAGGGTTGGGGTTGGAATTGTGCGCGTCTGTGCTGCTAAGAAAGGATGTGTTGATTCTAAATGTTTAACTTTAGCTATGGCTCCCCAATGGATATATCCATAATAGGCTTTAGTCAGGTATGCTTGAGAAACTATCTCTTTACCCAAACCTTGATAAAATTCTCCGGCTAATTCATAGGCTAATGCTTCCTCTTGAATATAACCGTTTTTGGCAGCTCCATCAATTGCGCGATCGTACAATTCCATTGCTTGGGTATTTTGCCCCAACACTCGCGCTATTTCCGCTGCAACCAAGTCGTATTTGTGTTGATAATTCATCGGAGCATGCACTGCCCATTTTTTCATTTTCTTTTGGTTTTGCAGCACTTTTTCCCAATATTGCTTTTGTTCCCTTTTGCCAGTTTCTGGATACAAAGCTATGATACTGAGAGAGGAGTAAAAATTATTCAGAGCAACCACATCAAATCCGGCTACAGACTCCTCATGTTTCTCAAATAACCTTGAATTCTCTAACGCTTGGGCGTAGTTTCTGAAGATAAGATTAAGCTGAGTTTTGGCATTATAAACCAAACCCACTAAAAAAAAGTTTTTAGATTCTATTAAAATGGGGAGCGTTTTGACTTCATTAAATCTCTCACCGACTAAATGACAGGGTTCGACAGCTTGACCACGCAAATTGAGGGCTGTCTGCCTGCCTATACTTATATACTGTACAGCCATTTCTAGTTGAGATTGCTGCATTAGTTTCATATATTTACCAGTCTCCTGATCCACCAAATCTAGCGGCTCTCCTATGGACATTTTGTTTAAGCAATATGCACCTATAGCATAACCAGCAAATTCCAAATCTCCAGTTTCCATCCCATTTTTAAAACCTTCTTTGAGATCGCCTAATCCTGACTTGAGAGCAGCTTTCCAGTGGTGAATAAAAGAACCAAATGTTGCATAAACTCTACTTTTGATTGAACGGGAGGGAAATTTGTCTAACAGCCTAATTGCCAGTTGACCGAATTGGTATGCCAAACTAATGTCCCCTAGCTTGCACATAACTACGCCATAATAAACGTAGGCAATACTGGCATAAGGCGAATTACCGTATTTAATACACAGCTTGACCATCCTAAATGCCAGCAGCGGTATCAGTGGGGGTTTTGCCTGAATAGCACTGCTGAGAATCCCTGATAAAATCCGCATGGCTGCTTTTTTTTCGGGATCAATCATTTCTGGCAAGTTAGCTAAATCCTCAATTCGTTTCAATCCCAACCTCAGTTTGGTATTACTCAGTCCCGCCATAATATGTAGCGCGTGGGGATTTTGAGGAAAAGAAATGCCTAACAGTTTCAGCACCTCTAGTCCTGTATTGAGTGCTTCTACCACTCTATTTTGAGCGTTATAAGACTGAATTTGAAGTTCATAAACATTCACTTTTTCCAGTAAGGTTTTAGAATTTTGAAGTACAATTTCAACCATCTTTTTTGAAGCTTCATAGTTAATATTTAAGTATTCAGCTTCGGCTGTTGACTCGTAAATTGCTAACGTTAAGTCATAGTGGCTTTGCCAAGAATCCGCAGGCAATAATTCCATAGCGACCCGCAAATACCTAACAGCAGCTTCATAGGCAGCAGCCGCTTTTGCCTTGTGTCCAGCAGTTAAATTTAATTGTGCCAACTGAGTTTTTTCTGACTGTTGGCTAATCGTGTCAATTCCGACATTCAATTGATTGACGATATCAAAGATGTTTTCTTCTAGCTTGTCGGGGGGAGTATTCTGTAACAGTAATTGACCGATTTTTAAATGGGTGGATTGCTTTTGCTCTTCGGGAATTAGCGAATATGCCGCTTGCTGAACGCGATCGTGCAAAAATCTGTAACTAACCCGCGAAGTGTCTAACTTAAGATTGATTGATTCGGCTCGATCGAAAACTAAAGGAATGCGATAAGCATCGCTCAAGGGCAGAATTAACCCGGCTTGCAAAGCTGAATAAAGTTCAGTTGCTGTCGTATTAGCTGACTTTTCGCTAACAAGTGACAGCACATCTAGAGCAAATTTATCTCCCACGCAAGCTGCTAGCTTCAACACTTCTTGCGTGGCTGCGGGCAGCTTTTCAATGCGAGAAGCTACCAGTTCCACCACACTTTTATCGGTGATTCCAATGGCTTGGATTTCATCGATACTCCAATACCAACCACTTTGATTTTCCTCATTTGTAATGTGATTAAATTTAAATTTTAAAAGAGAGTCTTGATAAAGTGCTTGGAGTAATTGAGTCAAGAAAAAAGGATTGCCGCCCGTTTTATTCCAGATTAAATTCGCTAGATTGGTTACTTTTTTTGTGCAAGTGTTAAGTGTTTCAGTGACTAATTCCGTCACTTTTGCTAAATCCAGAGGTTGCAACACGATATTGTTGACTCTTGTACCAGTTTTTTCAATTTCTTCTACAGTCTGAATTAAGGGGTGGGTCGGACTAACTTCATTGTCTCGATAGGCACCGATTAGCAACAAATATTCCTGGTCAGGGTCAGTTATCAGTATTTGCATCAACTTTAATGTTGCTGAATCTGCCCACTGCAAATCGTCTAAAAAGATAACTAGGGGGTGTTCTTTTTGGGCGAAAACGCGAATAAATTCTTTGAATACCCGATTGAATCGATTTTGGGATTCTACAGGGGCGAGTTCTGGGACTTCTGGCTGTTTGCCGATGATTAATTCAACTTTTGGAATTACGTCGGCAATTACTTGGCCGTCTGTTCCCACTGCTGTTAAAATTTTAGTGCGCCATATTTCTAATGAAAGTGCACTTTCTGTTAGCAATTGCCGCAGCAATGAGTTAAATGCTTGGATTAATGAGGCATAAGGAATGTTGCGTTTTAACTGGTCAAATTTGCCGCTAATGAAGTAACCTTTTGACCTGGTAATAGGTTTACTAACTTCGTTGACTACGGCTGATTTACCGATGCCTGAGTAGCCTGATACTAGCATTAATTCGCTGCTTCCTGACGGGGGCAATTTTTGTTCAAAGGTAGCTATTTTTTCTGCTGACAAGTTGTTGGCTAAGCCCCCTCTTACACGTTCAAACGCTGCTAGCAATTCATTAACCTGATTTTCCCTACCGTACAATTTTTGGGGTATCAACAACTGGCTGAGAATATCTAAGCGTCCGGGGATGAAGTCGGCAATTTGTCCGTTGATTTCTAACTGATGCAAAGAAATTTCTAAGTCGGCTAACAATCCGGCCGCACTTTGATATCTATCTTCGGCATTCTTTGCCATCAATTTCATCACTATCTCTGAGATAGCGACAGGTATTTCTGAATTGATTTGATGGGGATATATTGGTTGAACTGCGATGTGGCTATAAACTATTTCTAAGGGGTCGTTGCTGCAGAAAGGCAATTTTCCTGTCAGCATTTCATATAATGTGATCCCAAGGGAATAAAAGTCTGTGCGGTAGTCGAGGGTGCGGTTCATTCTCCCGGTTTGTTCGGGTGACATATAGGCTAAGGTGCCTTCGACTGAGTTGGGATTGTTAAATTGCGGATTTTCTTTGTTGAGTTTTGTGGCAATGCCGAAGTCGGTGAGTTTTACTTGTTTTGTTTGCGAGTTAATTATGATGTTGCTGGGTTTGATGTCTTTGTGAATAATGTGATGAAAATGCAGGTATTGTAAGGCTTTGACTATTTGGATGGCGATGTGTAACTTTGCTTGCAGGCTCAAGGTTTCTCTTTCCAGCAGTTGGGCGAGGGATTCGCCGCCAAAGTCTTCTAAAACGATTCCTAATCGGTGGTCAAATGTTTCGAGACTGATGGCTTTGACGATTTGTTCGCTGTCTAAATTTTGGCGGATTTGATATTCGTGTTTGAGCCTGGTAATGGCTTCGAGGGTGGGATATTCGGCTTTGAGGACTTTGAGAATTGCTGGGGGCGCGTCTGTCGGTGTTTGTCCGCGATAGATTATTGTTTCGACGCCTTCGTGCAGAGTAGAATTTATTTGGTATTTGGATAAGGTTAACATCACTTAAGTTATAAATTACAGGAGCTAATTCTCATTAGCTTAACACTACTTAATCTTAATCTTGTGTGATTCCGATCGTGTATTTGGCGATTCCCAATCACACGGAATATACACTAAGTGAAAATGTGGGCTTGGTCGTTGGTGTCAACAAACATCTTAAATGTAATGTCGGTCTTGTGTGTGAGTCCCGAATGCTTTCGCTGCAGCGTTGTTCATGGGGATAGGAGCGATCGCACTCTGCGTCAAACAGCAGGAGATGGGAGCGATCGCACTGGGCCTAAAACAGGCAATTCAACGGGTTCTCAATCGCTGACTACTGTAACTTCACAGATAGTAGCAATAGATTCCGGTTCAGGTAAAATACGCACGCGGGCGAATTTTAAACCGCTGACTCCTTGGAGTGATTCTACCATGCCCGTCTGAACTTTTGGCTCTACCCAACCTTCGCGAGACAAGTAGCGCAAGTATTGTTGGTACTCTTCCCATTCGTCTTCGGTTGAATAAACTACCGTTAACATTCCTGGCTGGGTAATTCGCTCTTGTGCGTCTTTGTCAACGGCTTTTTCGATCCGCTTTTTGACGAGTTCATAGCGGATGTCGCGAGTGCCTTTGACATCAAACATTTTTTCAGTGTTTTCGTTGTGAAAAATGTCGATCGTCGTATTCTGCACTAATACTAAATGTGCGAGTTCCATGTTAATTTGAGACTCGGCTTGCAGGCGAAAAACTGTGCGGCCGCAGTCGCAAATTGCTCGCAGTTGTTCGTACCGCAAACTGTGTAGGTGAAACTGGCTGAATGTGGGGTCGATCGATTTTCCTGCATAAATCATGTGATCGATGCCGTCGGTGCATTCGATGTCGCAGTAGTGGGGCAAAATTTGCTGCATTTTTTCTTGCCAGCGGGCCCAGGTTTCTTGGAGTTTAGTGCTGATTAGGTTCAACATTTGGTCGTAGCGGTTGCGATCGCTATAAACGCAGTTGTGTTCGTTTTCACAGGCTGCTTGGTAAGCTTCAACGGCTGCCTGAACCTTGGGTCCGCACTGCACAAAATAGTCAAAATATACTTCTAAATGCTCGTTTAAATACTCGGCTGCTCGCACCTCCATATCGACTGTTACTTTTTGTTTTAAATGCTCGATGTAGTCGAGCAAGTCGAGCCGCAGTTGCGCGCCGAGGTGGGTAGTTTGTGTTTGGCAAACGGCATCAGCTATGGCTAAACCTAAGCGGAATTGCTCGAGCAAATCAGTTTGAATGGCTCGGTTTCTTTCGTCGCTAGAACCGCGAATGTCCGAAATTCCGTACAGTGGATGAACGTCAGCAAATACGATTGTTTCTGGAGGTAGTCCCCAACTTCGCCTTTCTGCTTCTTGGGCGAACCGCCACTCGACTGCGGGGTGGATGTTGTGAATGTGGGTAAACCGCTCCTGGATGGCTTGCCGCAGGGCTGCAATGAAGGCGGGAATGAGTTCTTGGGCGTGTTGAGCGTCAATGCCGTTGAAGTGGTTTGGCCGATCGCACAACAGCCCCACGACACCCAAAATCCGCACCCCGCACCCCTCACGGGTGACGGATTTGACTACGAGGGGCACCAGCAGCATCGATCGAGTTCCCATTCTCCGCAAAGTTCGATCGCACTCGGTTTCGCACTCCCTACGCAAGTCTGGCACGTTCCAAACTTGATTTGCTGCTGTGGCCTTCAAAAAGTGAGAAGCTTCTAGGGAGTGCATTGAATAAAGAATCGGCTGCAAATGTTGGCCGTCTTTTGCAACTAATAGCTGTACTTGTTCGCCGTCGGGGCGCAGCAGCAAAGTGCCGTCAGCATTGAAGAGCGATCGCAAACACCGATCGATTTTCTCAAATTTGTCTGGTCGCAGCATCGAATCTTGATCGATCAATAACTGAGTCAGCCGCCGAATTTGCTCCTGCACGGTGACATCAAAACCTTCTAGCAGCAGCAAGCCTTCTACGCGATAATTATCCAACTGCAATCGATCGGCTAAATTCTCCAGTTGATTCGGCTGCATCAGCCAAGCTTCCCGTTCCGCAACAGGCATTAATCTTAAAGAAACATCCGCAAATTCATCTATTTTTGAGTTAATTCGAGTAATTTTTAACTGTTCCGAACCCAGCCAAAATTCTATAAATCTGGCTTCTCGATGTTGGGGGTTTTTTACACTCGCCGTGACAGGTTCGTCTAGCACCCGTAAACCGTCGATGTCAATTTGATAATATTGCTTAAATACCCAGTGCAAAAGGTGGCGACGGTACAATTGTTCTGCTGTTTTGCCCCCCCAATCCTCGAACAGTTCCAGCAGAGTGAGGTGGGTTTCTGCAAACCAACCGTTGGTAGATTGAGTTGCCAAAGACGTTTCCTCCCAACCCGCCAAGCGACAAAATGCCGCGTTAGCATAACGCAGGGCAAAAGTTCCCGGTTCCACTACTGCGATTAAAACGCGGCGGTCGCCGAGAAATTGAAACAATCGCTGTAAATCTTGTTTCCACGTTTTCAAGGGTTCAATTTCTGAAGATTGACTGGGTACTTGGCCCGCCAAAGCTTCCAGTAGCTGTTCTATACTTGGTTCGCTGGGCAGATTGTTACTGTCTTGCTTTGTTGGGACGATATCTGTCGCTGGCAGTGATTTTACGGAGTTGTTGTTTTGATGGGAAGACGATTTAGGAGTAGACATGAGTAAAACACCTGAAAGCAGTGGATTTTGCCAAAGAATATCAGCGATCGGCGATTATGACTTTGTAAAGAGCTTATATCCTGTTTGTAAAGTTTGTGTATGGGTATCGGAAACTGGGTTTTTTCTCGGAGGATGGGCCCAGTGACTTTTACTTTTATTCACAAACAACCTCTCAGTCTCGACGTTATAGGTGATATTAACGTGTTTACTGCCTGGGGGGTAACACCCATTATAAGCGGTAGACTGTAGCGGATAGTGTCAGCAACTAATGCTATTTGACTCAAAGGCGAGATCTATAGCAGGTTTGGGTTGAATGAAGCACAGCCCTGGTAATTGGGAATTGGGAATTGGGAATTGGTAACTTATACGATCGCCTAGCCGAAGTATTGGTAATTGTAATTGACGATAGACCAACAGGTTGCTTGTCATTAATTGAGAAAATAAAAGTTGCACCCAAAATCCCAACATCCTTGCGATTTGGCAAGGAAATAATTAAAATGTATAATACAGCTAACAGGATTTTTGAAAGGACATAGTTATGGCTTTAACGGTTAACAATCTCATTGCCGATGTGACGGGATTTCCTGTATTTGCTGGGGGCGGGCCACGTCTTTTGGGATTTGCTACACCCGATGAGATTAACGTAGGGAATGGAAATTTGTCGTCTTTTCCCTGGGGAGTTTGGGGACTCGACGGCAACGATACTATAGGAGGTTCGTCGGATTCTAACGAACGGCTGTTAGGAAATAACGGCAATGATATTATCGGTGGTGGTGGCGGAAATGACATAATTTACGGCGGGAAAGAGGACGATCGCCTGGATGGAAATGATGGCAACGACGTAGTTAGGGGCGACGCCGGAAATGACCTTATCTTCGGAGGGTTCGGGAACGATATCCTGCGGGGAGGGCAAGGAGACGACGATTTAGAGGGCAATGAGGGCAACGATTTCTTAGCGGGCGATCGGGGAGTTGACGTGCTCACGGGAGGCCTCGGTGCTGATATATTCGTGCTCAGAAGCAACGATGAAGCATTTGGTATCAATGGAGCCGATGTCATTACCGATTTTAACTTCGACGAGGGCGATCGCATCGGTTTGACGGACGGTTTAACAGAACTAGACCTTTTCTTTGAAGACAACAATTTGATTGCTTACGATAACGACGGAATTATCAATGACATGGTGATTGAAAACATATTTACTGGACAAATTGTGGGGGTAGTTTTAAATACCAACAGCTTTGAACTTACGGGTGCATTTGAACAAGCGAGTCCGTTTGCATTGGCAGTTAATGGTTCTCAATTCCAATTTTTAGCTTAGTTATTTGTAGGAATTAGACGGGCTATAAAGTTAGTTCCGGGTACGAGACACGGCAGTTTGGCGTAGGACACGGCACTGCCGTGTCCCTACAGATAGCGGGCAATTAATCTATACGCAACCGTACTTGGGAAAATTGATATTAAAACAGTTCTTCCTTTAAATATTTTTTAGGCTAATCTAAAAGTAGAAATTAAAACTCGGGGAAAGTAAGTAGTAGTTCCGAATTAATTACACAATATTTCTACTGAAACCCTTGCCTAGCAAGGAGTCTTTATGTAATTAATTTTGTGTGGTTACTTATATATTGTATCCGCTCAATAATTCGGGGCCGACTACCCACTAAGGAACGATTTTGCGTCATTTGACGTGCATCGTTGAGCGATTTACCCCGGATTATTGAGCGGATACATAAAAACCAAGATAAAATAACTTCAAAACATCCAACTATAAAAACAATCGCCCTTCTACAGAAAAGAGCGCTCGCCTGTTTTTTTAGGAAGGGCGAGCGCTTCAAATCAATAATCAAGCAAACAGCAACTTTTCTACTATAGTTTTAGGTTCTGGGAGAGATTTACCATCTACCTGATATTCTTCAACTAAAAGCTCTAATACCTCTACTGCATTCTGCAAAGCTTCTTCGTAGGTATCTCCATAAGTGTGGAACTGCTGAGATGGAAAATCAGGTAAGTGAACTAGGTAGCAGTTATCTTCATCCGACCATTGAATAACAATTCAATAAGGTAATTTCATGATTCAGGTTCCTCTTCTTCAATTGCTTTCAATATTCCAATTTTTCGATTAACTTCTCTCTCTAAATACAGTTTCGCATCATCGCCATCATTTCCAGCAATGGTAATTGGTTCATGATAGTAGTCAAGGATGAACCCATCTTGTATGGCTGCCTTTTGCCGAACGATAAGTAAACCCAGCTTTTAGCAGCAGGCTTTTGAGTTCTCGAATCTTTTTGCGCCTAAGCAGACATAAAAATTGTCGCAAGGTGACGGAAATACTTTAATCATATTCCCGAAAGTAGGGTTTGTCCAAACGTACCCTACTACATGAATTTGAATTAGTTCCAGCATCAATCCGCGTTCCTCAGCGGTTAGAAAATAAAAACATTCAACTTTCAGCAAAACCCCAATCCAAAAACTCCCATTTAGCCTAAAATTAAAAATACTGACTAGCCTAAATTGCCCTATGTTTGAAGCCCTTGCCGATCGACTCGAATCCACCTGGAAAAAACTGCGCGGACAAAATAAAATCTCCGAGTCCAACATCCAAGACGCGCTCAAAGAAGTCCGCCGCGCCCTCCTGGAAGCCGATGTCAACCTCCAAGTCGTCAAAAACTTCATCGGAGAGGTAGCGGCAAAAGCACAAGGCGCAGAAGTCGTTTCAGGCGTCCGTCCCGACCAACAATTCATCAAAATCGTTCACGACGAACTCGTGCGTGTCATGGGGGAAACCAACGTACCCCTCGCCACCGCCGAATCCGGGCCCACAGTGATCCTGATGGCAGGTTTGCAAGGAACCGGGAAAACCACCGCCACCGCCAAACTAGCGCTGCACCTCCGCAAACAGAATCGTACCGCACTGCTAGTCGCAACCGACATTTATCGACCAGCCGCGATCGACCAATTGCTAACCCTCGGCAAACAAATCGACGTACCCGTATTTGAATTAGGCAAAGACATTGACCCCGTAGAAATTGCCCGCCAAGGCATCGAACACGGCAAACAAATCGGCATCGATACCATCATCGTCGATACCGCAGGCCGCCTGCAAATCGACCAAGACATGATGGCAGAATTGGGCCGCATCAAACAAACAGTACAACCCCACGAAACGCTGTTAGTTGTTGATGCCATGACCGGCCAAGAAGCAGCAAATTTAACCCGCACTTTTCACGAACAAATCGGCATTACCGGCGCAATCTTAACCAAATTAGACGGCGACAGCCGCGGGGGTGCAGCCTTATCCGTGCGGCAAATATCCGGCGCGCCGATTAAATTTGTTGGCGTCGGCGAAAAAGTGGAAGCTTTGCAACCATTTTATCCCGATCGCATGGCATCGAGAATACTCGGCATGGGCGATGTCTTGACGCTAGTAGAAAAAGCGCAAGAAGAATTCGACATCGCCGATGCCGAGAAAATGCAAGAGAAAATGCTCACGGCAAAGTTTGACTTTACCGACTTTCTCAAACAAACCAGACTGTTAAAAAATATGGGTTCCCTCGGCGGCATCATGAAAATGATTCCGGGGATGAACAAACTTTCAGACGAACAAATGCGGCAGGGAGAAGTGCAGCTAAAACGCACCGAAGCCATGATTAATTCCATGACAGTTGAAGAACGCCGCAATCCCGAACTTTTAGCAAGTTCTCCATCCCGTCGCCGCCGCATCGGCAAAGGCGCAGGCTACGCTGAAAACGACGTAACTAAGCTGGTGAGCGATTTCCAGAAAATGCGTACAATGATGCAGCAAATGAGTCAAGGCAACTTTGCCGGCATGGGAGGATTGCCGGGAATGCCCGGAATGCCCGGAATGGGTGGCCCCGGAATGCAGCCCGGTTCCCGCGGCTATATGGGGGCCCAGCAGAAGAAGAAAAAGAAAAAAGATAAGCCTAAAAAAGGTTTCGGACAGTTGTAGAAAGCATCAAACTTATTGCACGATTGTCAAAAATTTGTAGGGGCGGGTCCACCAAAAATAATTGCCTAAAACCGATAATCTCGTAAACCCGCCCCACCCCCCGCGATAGTTCTTATTTAACTCTTTTCTTGTTACCGAGTTCAATCTAAAAAAGCCTGTAATTAAAGATGGTACAAACAATTACTCAATTAGAAATCATATCTATAGAATTGCCAAACGCGATCGGACTTCTTGTCAGTCGCGAGCAATTCGAGGCCCTAGCATTGGCAAATCCCGGCTTGAGATTAGAGAGAAATGTATAAGGAGAGTAGGCTTTTGCGCCTTTCCTACAAGAGATTCATAAAATTTATTGCGGCTAAACTAGATGGCCGGCTAGCTTACTACCTCTACTTTTATGCCTAATAGTTCGGTTGCCTTTTCGCTGTCTACAGGCCTAGAAAATAAATATCCTTGCCCCAACTCACACCCCAACTCTCGCAGTTTCTGTAGCTGGGTTGGCGTTTCTATGCCTTCTGCCACAATATCCATACCTCGGCTGCGAGCCAGCGTCACAATTGTCTGGATAATTTCTACGCCACTGTTGTCTGAGCCAATGCGGCTCACAAAAGACCGGTCAATCTTTAAGGTATCAATGGGAAACTCATGTAAGCGACTTAAAGAAGAGTAGCCCGTGCCAAAGTCATCGATACACAACAGAATGCCTAGAGCTTTTAGCTGCTTCAACATCTTTTCTTCCCTGGATACTGTTTCCAAAATGCAACTTTCAGTAATCTCTAGTTTTAGACTGTAGCTGGGAAAGCCAGTCTGCTGCAAAATCTCCTCAATTCGATTGAGTAGGTTTGCTTGCTTGAGCTGCACGGGGGAAAGATTGACATTAATCGCCAAGGGAGGTGTTTGGGGAAACTGTTGCTGCCAAATACTAATCTGCTGACAAGCTTCCTGCAAAACAAACCACCCCAATTCATTGATCAAACCAGTTTCTTCAGCCACAGGGATAAACTCAGCAGGCGGGTAGATGATGCCAGATGGGTGATGCCATCGCACCAAAGCTTCAAAGCCACTCAGTTGCCCCGTAGAAAGGGAGACAATTGGCTGGTAGTGAACGCAAAATTCTTGTAGCGCCATTGCCCTTCTCAAGTCGTTCTCCAACTGCAAGCGCGTCATCGCCACAGTTTGCATAGCTGGATCGAAAATTTCGTAACGCCCTCTACCTTGAGCTTTAGCATAATACATAGCGATATCCGCATCTCTGAGTACGTCTTCTGGGCGATCGTAACCCATTGTGCTAACGATAATTCCAATGCTGATCTCGGTAAATACTTCATAATCATTCAAATTAAACGGCTGCCTTAATTGATTTTGGATGCGTTCAGCCACCCTGTTTGGTTCATCAATATCTTTAATATCTTCCAGCAAGATCACAAATTCATCTCCTCCAAACCGCGCAACTGCATCTGTGTGGCGTAAACAAACTTGCAGTTGACGAGCAACGCTTTTTAGTAATTCATCCCCAACCAAATGTCCGAGGCTATCATTCACTACTTTAAAGCGATCTAGGTCAATAAATAGCACCCCATATAGATAATCTTCATGTCTGTACGACAAGTCGATCGCCTGTTGCAGCCGATTCATAAACCAAGCGCGGTTAGGCAAACCAGTTAGCGCGTCGTGAAAAGCATCATGTCCTAATTTTTCTTCTCTTTCCAACAACTGAACTTGAGCCTGTTGAAGCTCGTTGCAGGCTTCTCTAAGTTCAGCCGTTTGAGAAGCCACCCGTTCCTCTAACTCAGAAGTGAGTTTCTGCAAGGCCGCTTCCGCCTCTTTTCGCGCTTCAATTTCCTGTTTGAGAAGCACATTTTGCTCTTCCAGGGTCTTAGTCAAATTTCGCAGTCTCAGGTGTAGTTGCACGCGGGCTAGGACTTCTTCTTGCTGAAAGGGTTTGGTAATATAATCTACTGCCCCCATTGACAGACCTTTAACCTTATCGACGCGATCCGTAAGAGCTGTCATAAAAATCACAGGGATATCTTTCGTTGCTACCGATGCTTTTAAGCGGTAGCAAGTTTCAAAGCCATCCATCCCCGGCATCATCACATCTAACAATATGATATTTGGCGAAACTTCTTGTAACTTCTCAATAGCACTTTCCCCATCCTTAGCTACTAAAACCTTGAAGCCTGACTCCTTCAAAAAATCGAACAGAAGTTTGAGGTTATTCGGGTTATCGTCAACAATTAAAATTACATTGTCTTTTTGGTTAACCATTTTATTAGCCCAAATGTTTTTTTACAAAAGCTAGTAGTTCTTTTTCTTCAAAATTTTTGGCAAATTGCAAGATTTTATTAGCAAAGGGTAGATAGTTGCCGTCTATCTGCTTGAGTCTATTGGCTTCCTGCTCAACCACTTCAATATCGCCGATCCGAGCCGCATTAAACAGCGCTACCAGCTCTGCTGATGGCGGTATCACAAGCTCATCACTCTGAACGTTTAATAAATCCGTGAAACCTTCCTGGCGTGCGATCGCCAAATCCGCAGGGTGGTCGTAGATCCATTCTATTTGTAAGTAATTTTTTAAGACTTCTAGCAATTCTTCTACTTGGATAGGCTTTGCTAGGAACTCGTTACAACCTGCTTCGTGGCTATTTTTCCGATCGAATTCAAACACGCTGGCGCTGGATGCTATCAATATTACATCCTTAAACTCTGATGACTTTCGGAAGCGCCGCGACATTTCAAATCCATCCATTACTGGCATCACTAAGTCTGTAATAATCAGATCTGGTTGAAAATCAATGGCTTTATTTAAACCCTCTTGTCCATTACAAGCTTCCATGATTTTAAAACCTAGTGGTTCTAAAAAAGTTCTAATAAAACCTCGATTTTCTAATCGATCGTCTACTAACAAAATTTTATTTTTAGTTCCTTTAAAACCCCTTAAATTAATTGAAGTAGTTAGCGAAGTTTGCTCAATAAATTCAGAGGATTGAGTCAACTCTAAATCAAAGGAAAAACTGCTGCCTTGACCCAGTATACTTTCGACTTTTATTTCGCCTCCCATCATTTGAACAATTTTCTGTGCGATCGCTAATCCTAACCCAGTGCCTTCTGCCTTCTGCTGGCTATTTCCGACTTGTTCAAACGGTAAAAATATTTTTTCTAACTGTTCGGGTGCCATTCCAACCCCCGTATCTTGGATATGGAAACGAATTTTAGTAAGTTGTGATTGGTCGGAGTCTTCCCCCGTACCTATTACGCCTACCTTAAAAATAACACCTCCTTTTTCTGTAAATTTAATAGCATTGCCCAAAAGGTTAATCAAAACTTGGCGCAGTCGTTTTTCATCAGCACTTACAGCGTTAGGAAGTTGATTTAAAGCTTGATAACTAAATGTAATGTCTTTTTGTTCAGCTCGGATGCGGCACATTTCCACAACCCCGATCAAAAAAGAAGAAAAATTAAAACTTGAGCTGTAAAGTTCCATTTTACTGGCTTCAATTTTAGAAAGGTCTAAAATATCGTTAATCAGCGTAAGTAAGTGCGAACCACACTGGTGAATAATGTGGATAGCATCTTTTTGTTTAGGAGTGGTAGTTTTATCGCGTTCCATAATTTGAGAGTATCCTAGAATTCCGTTCAGGGGTGTGCGGAGTTCATGGCTCATGTTGGCGAGGAATTGGCTCTTGGCGTGGTTAGCACTATCAGCGGCAATTTTTGCCTCTTTTAGCTCAATTGTTCGTTCTTCTACTCGATTTTCTAGCTCGGAGTTGGTCTTTTCTAAAGCAGCAAAAGACTCGCGCAATTGCTGTGCCATTTGGTTAAAAGATTGAGCCAGACTTCCCAGTTCATCTATGCCATTTACCTCTACTTTTTGGTCTAATTGACCGCTAGCGATCGCTCTACTCGCTCTACTCAAAAGAAAAATAGGATGGGTGATCCAGCGGGAGGCGAGGATTCCTAACAACGTCGCTAGCACTAACCCTAAAAGGCAGAGTAAGATAGTGCTGCGGGTATTGGCATTGATTTCCTCCATAAAGTCGGCTTCTGGAACGACTACAACAATCAGCCAATCAAGACCTCTACCATCTTGGAATGGGGATACTTGCACGAATTCCCGCTGACCATCTAGCATGAAGTCTAGTTGCTGGTTGCTGTCTATTTCGGTAAAGTTACCAAAGCGTTCTATTAAATGTTGCGCTGTTCCCTGTATCAAAGGCACGCTGCTTTCAATCGCTTTTAATCTTTGCGTTTCTTGGCGATTTTGGCTGCTGATAAAGGGCTTCTCGGCGGTGGAAGAAGCCACTAGCAATCCCGATCGTTCGATGATGAAAGTCTTTCCCGATTTACCAATTTTTAAAGTTTGCAGAAAGTCGCCGATTTTTGAGAGAAACAGATCGGTACTTACAACTCCTCGAAAAATGCCATTTTGGTCGTAAACAGGTTGGCTAGCGGAGATTCCTAGGCTGGGTTGAATATAATATTGATAAATTTTATTCCATTGGGGTTTACCTGCCACTTTTGCAGCTTTATACCAGGGTCGAATGCGGGGATCGTACTCTGGGTGGGTTTCCTTAAACTGAGTCGGGTTCCCCTCTTTATCTGCCCTGATGATCGTATTAATGAAATTAGTAGATCGATCAGTTATTTCAACAACAACACTGCCATCATCCTTATATCCAGCACCCGCATATTCTTTTCTTTCCCCTCCAAAACTGATGTAACTAACTGTGGGAAATTGCTTGAGCTGCCAGTAGAAGTAGCTTCTCATAGAACTCATATTGTCTGGATTCCACAACCCAAAGCGGCCAATGGCGTCAACGCTGATGGCATTGACCAAATGGGGCGTTTCCAAATAAGTGTTTAGTTGTTGATTGATGCGGGCGAGTACCTCCGTTCGTAATTGGCTAGTAACGTTGTTGACGGCAGTTTTGCCGTTGCGTAGCGAGAGCCAACCTGTCAGTCCCACAGCGGCAAAGATTTGCAGGACGAATGGTACGACTAACACAAGGCGCAGTGGGATTTTTTGAGGGCTTTTTGCAAGTTCATTCTCACTTGCGATCAGTGTCATGGCGGAGTCATTTTAGTATTTGGATTATTTCAATAACAACAGTCGCTCACCCTTGGTCATTTAAAGTCAGCTCTAGGGAAATTATTGATTCCGTCTCTCTTGAACGCCAATTGGTTTAATGATATCTTATGGTTGAATAACCGGGCTGAAGTGCGCTGCTAATACTGATACAGTTTGCCAATTGATGAAAAAAAACAGCTCCCCCATTTGAGACGGCATCTCCATAAATGTCAAATGTGCTATATTTTGCTTGGGGTTGTAGTGTGAGCCTACCTGCCGATTTCAGGGATATTGAGTACACCTTCATTGACTTCTAGGTCTTGACCTCAATACTAATTGATCTAAGCATACAATTATAGTCAGGACTTACGAACTATAGGGTCTGAAACCATGCTTCCCCGTGCTGCCCTAAAAAAGGGGGAACTTGAAAGCCCTCTTGGAAAAAGGGTTTGGGGGTTCTATCCGTAAGTCTTAAGCTTACGCCAGCTAAATTGCGCTTTTTTTTTCAAGGGGCTCTCTGACCCGTGGCACAAGGATTCTCAAATAGAGGAAATGGGAACCTAGATGCACAATAACTTAATAGTCTATCGTGCATACTGCCTAAACCAACCCTAAACTCAACACTTTGACGGGGTAACAAGCAGGTTAAAAGCAAAGCTGCGTCAAGGTTTTGAGTTGATTGACCAAGCAAAAAGATCTTTGCGGGCGTGATATCATTTCCGGTTACACTCATACATGATGTTGACGGTTGACTGTTGACGGTTGACTGTCAACAGTCAACCGTCAACAGTCAACAGTGAACTCGAATTTACTATTCCGATGCTAACGGATTTGATATGAGTTAATAAAAGAGAGTGGCGAGATCCCTTGAATCAGGTTCAAGGCGAGCTTGGAGGATCTTATGAGTCAATCAGCCTGTCCATAATCCCCTATCTTTTTTGATACTCAGGGGCTTTAATGCTTTTACCATCAAGGTTTCACAGGCGTTGTCACCCCGCCAAGTATTTTTACTTACTACTGTCTCGGACGATCGACTTCGCTCCGCTCTTGCAGTGTATGCTGCCTGTTGGGATGTGTTGTCGTAAGGAACTTTAGTTCTTAGTAACTAAAAGGTTTAAGAAAAGGCAGAAATCATTATTACAAAATTAATTGCACAATCAATTTCTATTGAATAGCTTGCCTGAATTCCCGCATTGCCTGAAGGTGATTTTCAATATGATACACCGGGTCAATAATACAATATCTAAGTCGGGCAGAACTTGAGAGCGATCGACCTCTGCATATCCATCAGCCGCCAAGGAATACATACGAAGTGTGCCATTTTCCCAAAACCAAACTTCAGGAATTTCCAGGCGTTTGTAAGCTTCCAACTTGTTAATACCGCCGCTAGTCACCACCACTACCACTTCCACCGCCAAATCGGGAAGTTCTCGGTTAGATCCCAATTCGTAAGACAAATCCGCTTCTCGCTTCACCCTTCCAGTTTCACTTTCGAGCGTCACCGAGCCAGTTGGCGTAAAATCAATCCCTGCGTATTCCAAATACATATATACCAGCGTTCAAATCCGCTATTTGGCAGTTTGGTGTTTTCTTCCAGGCATACGTCTAATCTCCAATACCCCATCTAAAAACGCCAGCCTCACCCCCGGACGCGAGAGCAACTGTTCAACAGCCTTAAACTCTCTCCAACTCAGCTCGTCAATTAAGATAGGTTCATCGAGCCCTTCTAACTTTTATAAAGTTGTCGTCATCCCAACCCCTCTTTACTCAATCCAATCTTAATTATATCTGCGTTCCTCTGCGTTAATCTGCCAACATCTGCGGTTGCAATCCCATCTACTGTCCCAAAGTTCCCTTGTACTCGTCCGGTACAAATTCCGTAACCACTTGGCCGCCGCCACCGTCGCCTTTGACAATCACAGTTTGATTTTTCAACTCTCCCGCCGCCCTCGGCCCAGTTAAATTAAACACCGGATTTAGTTGCTTGTAAACGACATTTCCTTCGGCGTCGAAAGTCTGATTAGTTAAATACCACGTTACGCGATCGGTATTTAATTGAGCTTGACGTTTTTCCCCAATTCCTACCACATTCCCAGTCAAATAAAAAATTTTTTTCTCTAAATCTCCCCGCCCCGTATCCCCAGTCATCGTCACCTTTTCCACGCGGTGAAAAACCTTCACAGGCCCAGGCGATACCACAGATTGCGCCGGAAAATTCCAACTCATCAAACTGCTTTCTATTTGCAGCGGCGGGTCTGATGGCATCAATTGAGCGTTTTTTGTCAGCGTCGCAATCTTGGTTTTTAAGTCTACATCTACTTGGTCGGCAAAACCGCTGTCTGTTACTATTTTATCTTTGTATCTGTCAATTTGAGTCGGTTGGTCGCTGTTTACCTTTTGTTGCTCCACAAACCACACTAAGTGCTCGGTTCGCAATTGCAAAACCGGATCTTTAACCTTCGCCACTACAGATCCGAATAACTCCATCCTCTTAGCCCTACTGAAAACCCGCGCTTCCTTCGCTGAAGCAGTTACCTGTTTGTTCTCTCCAGTCAAATTGTTGCGGACAACTAGAACATCTTCTTTCGGCCGCCACTCCAACTCATTTCCGCGCAAAACCACTCCATTTTTTAGGTCTGTAGCGACTATGTTACCTTTGAGAAAAACCTGATTGCCTTCCTGAAATACCTGCCCGGTTTCTCCCTGAATGTCGTAAATTTCTTTGCCGTCCTGAAACAATTTGCCCACAGGTTTCTGAACGTTAACTATCTTTTTGTCTTTGCTGTAAACAGCATTTTGCGAGTTTACTTTCCAGAACGTCTCGCCCTTTTCGTTTGCTTGTTCTAGAGTTACTTTGTTTAAAGTTAAAGTGCTGTTTGACTGTTGAGCAGTTTGGAGATCCTCAGCTAATTTGTTTTTTTGAGTCTCTTGCGGAACGGCACAAGCATTAATCCCCAAAATCAGTGCTGCTAAAAATAGCAGCCTCAATTTTGGGGATTTGAGATGGGGATTTGGGGATGTGAGATTAATCATTTGGAATTGGGAATTGGTAATCGGTAATTGGTAATCGTTAATTGGTAATTGATAATTTGGTAGTGAAAAACACTTAATCAAAAATTAAAAATGTCTTATGCTTTGTCTAAATTTTTAACTTCTAATTCTCCCGAATTCAACCCATTAACCCTTACAAATTACCCCTTACCAAATCCCTATCTGTCGTCGTGTTCCTCCATCAAGCTCAGACCCGATAAAGGGCGGTAAGCATAATTAGGGCGCGATGTTTTTTGGATGTCGTCCTTAATCATTTCCAAATCGATATAGCGATCGGCTACATTAATCAAACTGTCACTCGTCATCGATCGCAAACTCACCACCTCAACCCGCACGCCGCGATAGCTGACAGCATCCACAGCATAAGCCAAATCGCCGTCACCGCTGACCAAAACCGCCGTGTCGTAAGACCCCACTAAAGCCATCATATCGACAGCGATTTCTACATCCAAATTCGCCTTCTTAGAACCATCTGGCAACTGTACCAAATCCTTAGAAATCACCCGGTAGCCGTTGCGACGCATCCACAGCAAAAACCCCTGCTGTTTCTCGTTAGTGCGATCGACACCCGTGTAGAAGAAAGAGCGCAGCAGCCGTGAACCCGCAGTTAAACGGCACAGCAGCTTAGTGTAATCAATCTCAATTCCTAACTGCAAAGCCGCGTAAAAAAGGTTAGAACCGTCAATAAAAATTGCCACTCTACCGCGATTTTCTAGAACCTGTTCCGGCGTAAAAAGGTCGTTGCTTTCTATTCTATTCAACATGATTGTTATGCCTCAATTTTTATGAAAGATTGGTAAGGAAATAACTGCTAATTCGTAGTCTCTCATCACACCCAGAGCGCTGGCTGCCAACTATGAAGGTACTGTTTACTGCAGTTCGAGCCGCTTAAAAACAGGTTGGGGTTCCCCCAGAGTTTGGTTTGCCGGCAAAGCGCCCCAGGCAGCATGAGCTGCAAAATTCGCTAAACTGTTAACTGTAACTCGATCGTTAAAGTCAATTGAAAAACCTAGCTGCTGATAGATAGCGTTGCTGATATTGGGAATAATCGGCGATAAAAGGTAAGATGCTAGTCTAACAGATTCCAGAACAGAATATAGCACTTGTTCGACACTTTCGATCTGTCCCTGCTTGTACAAACTCCAAGGTGCTTGCACGTCAATAAACTTGTTACCGGCTCGAACTAATGCAAGCACGGCTTCGCAAGCCTTGCTAAAAGCCAACTCTTCGTAAAAACTCGCTACTTGCTCGCCCAAATCCAGGCTCATAGCCTTGAGAAGGTTGTCGCCGTCAATGTTTTCTGCCAACACATTCGGTACGGAGCCACCGCAATATTTGCGAGCCATGTTTAGGGTACGATTAAGCAGATTTCCCAAATCATTTGCTAGCTCAGCATTCAATATATTGATAAACCGAGTTTCGTTAAAATCGCCGTCCTCTCCGAACTCAATTTCTTTGAGAAAATAGTAACGCACTGCATCAGCGCCGTATTTGTTGACCAATTCGACAGGGTTTAAAGTATTACCCTCCGTTTTCCCCATTTTTTTGCCGTCTTTGGTCAAAAACCCGTGTGCGAAGACGCGACCCGGCACCAGTAGATTTGCTGACATCAGCATTGCCGGCCAGTAAACAGCGTGGAAGCGAAGAATATCTTTGCCGATCAAGTGCAAGTCAACCGGCCACCATTTAGATAAAGCATTCTCCAAAATCGGGTCGCTGTCCGGATCTAGCAAGGCGGTGACGTATCCCAGCAAAGCGTCAAACCAGACGTAGATGCTGTGACTGGGGTCAACTGGCATTGGCAGACCCCATTCGAGATTCACTCTAGAAATCGAAAAGTCTTGCAGTCCAGAGTTGACGAAACTGAGCACTTCGTTGCGTCGGCTTTCCGGCGCGATGAAGTCGGGACGTTCTGCGTACAAGGCCAGCAGTTGGTCTTGATACCGGGACAGACGGAAAAAGTAATTTTCCTCGTCGCGCCACTCAACTTCCTTGCTGGTGTGGACGGAGCACCGATTTCCCGGCAACAATTCCCGTTCATCCTTGAATTCTTCACAGGAGACGCAGTACCACCCTTGTTGCTGGTTCAAGTAGATGTCGCCGGAGTTCCAGACGCGCTGGAAAAATTCTTTGACAATGTACTCGTGACGCCGCGAAGTTGTGCGGATGAAGCGATCGTACTGGATGTCGAGTTGCTCCCACAGCGCTTCAAACGCAGGAACTACTGAATCGCAGTGAGCTTGGGGCGATCGTCCCAAACTCTCGGCTGTCCGCTGAATTTTCTGCCCGTGTTCGTCCGTCCCCGTCACCAGCAAAACAGATTTGCCCCGCAGCCGCTCAAATCGGGCTAGGGCATCCGCAGCCATAGTCGTATAAGCGCTGCCAACGTGAGGTAAATCGTTTACATAATACAGAGGCGTTGTGATCGCAAAGGTATTCTTAGTTTTATCGGTCGATTTCATTGAATGCTAAAAGAAAATTCCCTAAATTTCGTTTCGATCTTAACTCAGCGGTTAAATTTTTTTTGGAGTGGCAATCAAGCCAAATTCACTGCAAGTTATTTGCAATTGTCTAACCCGGGCTATTCCCAAAAGAAATATTGCTTTCATCTCCACACTAATCTTTTTTAGTTGTTTTTGACGAACTCTCTAAAATGTCTTAATATTTTGACATTCTGCTGCCTTGGGAAGCGACGATCGCGGGGTTCGCACCTCCTCAATTTATTTGTCGCAGCCGCTATCCCTAGAGCGGGCGATCGCCCACCACGCTTGCAACAAAACTAATCAGTTCGGCAGCTAAACCTGCCATTTGACTAACACTCCGCGACCACCTTCTGTCAATGCGCGATCGCTCGCCATCGCAATCTTTTTCTCCCAATCGCCGGAAAGTCGCTTCCCCCTAACTCCTGCCACTTTTCGAGCGGCTCATGGACGCAGAAACAGGGTTGTTTACGAAACTCTCTTGTCAAGCGAGAAGCTTTAGTTTCTTGCCCCCAAAAAGAGTATCAAACCCGCATTCCGCACCCTCAACTGTTACTATCGGTTTTTACTTATTTTGAGCCAGCAATAAAACTATAAATCATACTATAATACCGTAGATTAACGGATAAAGAACTTTTTGAATGCATAATTTGTTACTTTGAAGATATAGTTTTCTGCGTAATTATGCTGTATGACACTCCAAGGTGTGGAATGTGGGATAAAAGCCTAGGTTTTTTGTCATAAAACCCGGTTTTTAAAGGTGGCGAGTACATCCACAGACAATAAAACCCCAAGCCAGTTAAGCTTGGGGCTATCACATTAGGGTGCATCTAACAAGGGATGATCCGATCGCCCTCGATCGCCATCAGGAAAACTAACTCGATTTCCGCCAATAGCTTCAGACAAATAATCGGCCGCAGCTTCCACCACCGCGATCGCATTTTCGTAAACCATCCGCGTCGGCCCCAAAACCCCAACACTACCCACCGGTACTGATCCCCGGCGGTAAGTCGAAGAAATCAGAGTACAGCCACGAATTGGTTCCAAGGAATTTTCCGAACCAATACGCACAGTTACCCGCTTGCCGGGGGTGTCTAACTCAGGCGATTCAAAAATCAAAGGCCAAAGCAGTTCCTGCTCTTGTTCGAGCAATTGCACCAGGGTTTGAACTTGCTGCAACTGCGAAAACTCAGGCAAGCGCAGCGCTTCTGCCAAACCGCCGATCAGAATCCGCGTGTAGGTTGGATGGCTTTGGCGGCTGCTCAAAGCAGTCAGCATGGTTCCCATCCACTCAGCGTACAGCTCAAATTCCCGGTCTAACTCGCTCCAGTCTACAGCCGAGAGTTCCGAGAGCGATCGTCCCCGCAACTTGGTGTTCAAAAAATTTGACAAAATCTGCAATTCGCGATCGACGATTTCGACATCAGGCGTGTTACCTTCTGCGTCCCTCGGCAACTGCACCAAAACCGACTGAGTTTCGTAGGCATCCGTCACCACGATCAGCATCACCTTTCCCGGCTCTAGCTGCACCAGTTGCAAGTGGCGCAAGCAAGCCATATTGGTTTGCGGTATGGTGATCATTGCTATGTAACCGCTGATAGTTGCCAGGATTTGAGCAGCGCCACGGAGTGCCGTGTCCATGCGACCATCCGACCAATTGAGTTTGTCTAGTACCTGTTCCACCTTGCGGGCCAGCGTATCAGACGGCTGAATCAACTGGTCTACGTAAATTCGGTAGCCGGAGTCAGAGGGGACTCGTCCTGCCGAAGTGTGGGGCTGATAAAGCAGTCCAGCTTTTTCAAGAGTCCCCATCGCATTGCGAATGGTAGCTGGGCTGACGCTGAGGTTGAATTCGTCAGCCAAAGCTTTTGAGCCAACGGGTTCCGCTGTAGCTATGTAGTGGCGAACCGTTGCCCAAAGGATGTGTTGTTGCCGATCGGTGAGGTTAACGCGCACAGATATTTAAGCAGAATTAGAATTTAGAGTTGAAAGCCACTATTTAATTGAAACGTCTGTCCGAAGAGGGCGAGCGGGCAGACTTATCTATTTAACATAACAGATTTTAGATTAAGGAAGAAGTCAGTTGTTATTGGTTATTGGTTATTGGTTATTGGTTATTGGTTATTTGTTATTGGTTATTTGTAAGTTTTAATGCCCCATGCCCATGCCCCATGCCCCATGCCCCATGCCCCATGCCCCATGCCCCATGCCCTCTAATCATGTTCTTTCAGAATATTTTGCAGATAACTAGCCACTGCATCCGGCTGTTCCACCATTGCCAAATGGCCACAATCGGGAAGCTGAAGGACATTCTCGCCACAACCTTGGAACATCCAGTGAAAGCTAGCCAAATGCAGCACGTATTTTGGTTCCATAATTTTGTCTTTAGTACCGGCAATAAAATAAACAGGTTGTTTGAGTTGGGAGACAATTTGTGGCAATAGGTGAATCTCCGCTTCTGTGGTGGAATCCAACAAAGCCCCCAAAGCTGCCTCTGGATGAGCTCCCACGAAATCTATTAAGCGCTGCCGTCCCCAGGATCTGCCGATCGAGCGGGCTACAGAATCGCGGGCAAACACGTAATCTGCTAAGGGCAAGCGAGGCAGCCAGCCGGGACGCATTGTCACTAGCTGCTTGCCGACCGCTCGAAATCGCTCGAATTCTTCCTTAAGATAGATGCCGCCCCCTGCATTGATGCAGACCACGCCTTTAACGCGATCGGACAATTTGCTGGCTCCCCATAGAGCGATCGTACCGCCCAGAGAGTGTCCCACCAGCCAAGCAGAAGATATATCGAGTTTTTCCAGTAAAAGTTCCAAATCGCGAGCGTAAGCTGCGGGAGTGTAACAGGAATTTAGCGGTTCGGAACAGGGGCGATCGTCGCCGGAGTCCGATTGAGAATCGCCAAACCCCCGTAAATCATAGGTAAGACACTGATAGTTTGATGCCAAGCGATCGGTCAAAGGTTGCCAGTAGCGACGGCTTAACAGCCAGCCGTGGACAAATACCAGAACCGGGGAAGTTGCAGTCGGAGCCGTCAAATCGTAAGCGTGCCGAACCCCTAGGATGTCGATGGTTGCCATAATTTTATCCTATCCCGAAATCAACACAGAGGTATCAGTAGTTCGATCGGGCGATCGGCTTGGTTTAACTTTCTCCACACTAAGGTTTTGACCAAAAACCAGGTTTCACGCCTAGTCAGTGGTATCCCTAAAATCGCTCGCCTAGCAATCTTTGTCGCACCCCCTCAGCGATTTTCTGTCCCAGATACTCAGGAATTAAACTTTCATTGGGTCCCAACAAGTAGAGAATCAGGCGAGTTCGCCCCCGCCAAACCAACAAATTAGCATTTACGACCAACAAATCCTCTTGCCAGATGGCATACATAACTTTGTAAAAAAGTCCAGGTTGATTATCTGCTTCAATCAGCAAAGCTGGCAAGTGGAAAACCGGATCGACGTAGAATTCAGTTGCCACATCCTCCAAACCCGCGTCTAAATTAAATTCCACCGCCAACATCTCTTCAACCTCAAAATGCCCCGCCAATGCCTCTCGAACGGCTCTACAGACATTTTCTGCTGTTTTATCTGCCAGTACCTTGCCACCGCGAGATACTACCAATTTGATAAATACCAGCATGGGCGGGTAAATTTGACCGTACAGACTCAGACTGTGAATTGTCAGTCCGTAGGCCGCGAGCACTCCAAAAATATCGCTCAGTAGAAAAGACTGGTTCCGGTAAGCAAAATGCAGCGCACTTTTATTACCTTCGGCTCGGATTTCGATGACTGCTTGCCGAGTTTTGTAAAGTTGGTAAGCTAATTTGAGGTTTTGCAGTTGGATTTCGCTGCTGACAAATTGCTCATAAAACTGCGGAAACGCTCGGTTAAAGCGCTTGAGAAGTTCTAGTGTAGATGGTTTTAAACCCGAAGCCATAATTGAGGAGAAGGTGCGGGAAATATAATAGGTATGGACTGCTTTGTAAAACTTATTTAAACTTACCTAAAGCCATCTTTAGACACAATTCGGAGTTTACTTCCTACGCTGTTGGGTAGACGGCTAATCCCAAGATAAGTAGGCTATCCCCCTCAAGCCGAGGGTTCCCAGTTTAAAATGTTGATGCTGGCGTTGAAATCACGATCTAAAGATATGCCACAAGCAGGACAGTCAAAAGTCCGAATGCTTAGTGGCATATCTTTTTTAGTGCCACAATTCGAGCAAGTTTTAGTGCTGGGGAACCATTGGTCTACCAGCACTAAATTTGCCCCATACATTTTGCACTTATAATCGAGTTGACGCTTAAATTCGTAAAAACCTAGATCCGATATTGCCCCAGCCAGCTTGTGATTCGCCATCATGCCCTGAACGTTCAAACTTTCAATCTTAATTAGCTTAAAAGTTTGGGCTAAATAAGTTGTTAGCTTGTGAAGAAAGTCTAAGCGAATACGAGCTATCCGTGCATGGAGCCGACGGATTTTATGGTAGGTTTTGCGCTGATTTTGGGAGCCTCTTACCTGTTTTGATGCTTGGCGCTGCAAGGTAGCAAGCTTGGTTTTCGCTTGTTTTAACGGCTTCGGCGCATCAAAGACCTGCTGAGTAGACAGCGTGGCAAAAGAATTAATGCCTACATCGATTCCTACAGAGCTTTCAGATTGTTGCACTGGCAAACGTTCGGCATCAACGCCAAAGGAAAGAAACCAACGACTTCCTTCTTTGGAAATCGTAAAAGTTTGAGACACATAACCGCATTCTAAGGCCTCGTAGAGTCGAAAAGTTCCCAAGGTAGGAATCTTGATAGTGCTGCCAGCATTTAGTAAAACTTTGCCGTTAGACGAATCAACTGTAAAAGATTGACCGTCTCGGCGACTAGCAAATTTTGGATGACCTGCCTTTCCAGAGCGATACCGACTAAAAGCATCTTTCAAGTCAATCAAAGCATTTTGATAAACGCGACTAGATAATTGATTCATCCAAGCGAATTCAGGCTGTTTCTTGACGTAGTTGGTGAGAACTTTTTTGACTTCGTTAAGTACCTTTGAGTCTGTGAATTGTCCCTCGCCATACATTTGAGTCAGCAAGCTCAACCCCATGTTAAACACTACCCGCCGAAATCCTGCGTGTTTTGCCATCAAGGTCGCTTCCCGGTTATTCAATTTGAGCGCTCGCTTGACGGCAAACACAAAACTTCTCCTCAACGATTAAGTATGGATATTTTTAGCGAACTATTTGGTACTTAAGTCTTGCTCTTCCATGCCTTATGGCAATGGGATTTTCGATTCGACGATTCGACTTAAATTGTGCCCGTCTCCTCACTAAAAGCCAAAGTCAAATCTGTCAGAGAACTTATCACGAGAATGTCACCGTGGCGCCATTCCAGTGGTATTTCCCACCAAGGGTATAAGTTCCGGCGCGATCGGCGGCACTCAAAAGAAGCATTTCCCAAAATGCCTCTGTCCTGGTTCGGCAACAAATTTTACCTTAAAAGCGGGTTGTCCGGGCACTGGCTAGCAGAACAGTTCTACCAAACTTGACAGAATCAAAAAAGCGCAGACTCAATGTTGGACGACAAATCCCTGTTTTCGGCGTAAGATGAGTGTACCGTAAACTGTTCCTCAAGAAGCTACCGGCAATTGATCCTACGCCGATCGGAGTGGGTTTATCTGTCTGGTTCTCTTTCTCGTCGTCCAACTTCTACTACCTTAACCGCGCCTGCATGGGTTTTTGGAAAAACTTATTTAGTAGTTCTGAGTCTGCCTCTGTACCCCAAACAGCGGATTTTGAGGAAGATGTGGCTGTTGGGTTAGGCGATCCGCTTTCCCCAACGTTTCGCAAACCCGCCAGCGGCAACGCTCGCATCTTTTTCAGTTGCGATCGGGACATTGACCTCTACGAACTCGAAGAACTTTGTAATGCAGTGGGTTGGTCCCGCCGTCCCCTGCGTAAAGTCAAAAAAGCTATTCAGCACAGCTTCCTAGTCGTCTCTATGTGGGAGATGCGGGGCAGCCAGCGACGGCTGGTGGGTTTCGCCAGAGCGACTTCAGACCACGCTTTTAATGCCACGCTTTGGGATGTGGTAGTTCATCCTGACTACCAGGGCAAAGGCATGGGCAAGGCGCTGATGAAATACATCATTAAAAAACTCCGCAGTGAAGATATCAGCAACATTACCTTATTTGCTGACCCTCAAGTGGTGGATTTTTACCGCAATTTGGGCTTTATGTCCGATCCAGAGGGGATTAAAGGTATGTTTTGGTATCCAGATTAGCAAGCGAGGTGCAGGTCGGCGTTGATTTGTTGAGGATATACAATACAATATTGACGCTGCCAACACCGAATGCACCTGTGCGCTGCGGTCAGTGAGGCGTGGATGTATCTCGGCATCAGGGCCGTTATGAAGCTCTGCAAGTATTGTCAGTCGATTTGAGCAGAGCACGATAGGAGCTAGGGGCTGGTATGGGTTTTTGGGTGGGATCAAACCGCACAACCTAAAAAAAACTTCGCCTTAGCTGCATCGAGAACTAAATATTTAATAAAGCTTGACAAGCAAGCGGTTTTGTGCGTTAATTGTTAGAGGTTAGCTAACTATAACACCGGGATGTAGCGCAGCTTGGTAGCGCGCCTGCTTTGGGAGCAGGATGTCGCAGGTTCAAATCCTGTCATCCCGATCGCACAATGTTAAAGAATAGATTGAAGCAGAACTGTCTCTGATGTTTACATTTCGTCAAAATGAAAACAAATTGAGGCAGTTTTTGCCGATCGTGTTAAGTCGCCAGTCTTTGCGTTAATGTGTTTCAGGATCGCTCCTGATGGAAAAAACATGAAATCATTAGTTCGTTTGGGCGCAATATTGGGAATTGTCGGCAGCACTCTGCTGGGTTCCTTAGCAACAGACAATATGTCGGCGCTAGCAATCCCCGAGGCGCAAATTTTGGAAAAGTTGCAATCTGTGCCGGTATTTACGATTACGGATGCTCAGGGTGCGTTCCTGACGGGTTCTGTCCCCAAACAAGGTCAAGGTCAAAGCGGCAATACTTCGGTAGTGGTAATTTTTATCAGCCAGAAAGATGCTCAAGCTTACGCCGAAAAACTAAAAACGACAGATCCTCAGTTGGGGGCGTTGGCGCGCGTGAGACCCTTGTCACTGGGAGCAGTTTATCAGATCGCTCAAGCAAATAAAGGCAAGCCGGATGAGGTGCAGTTTGCTTTTGTTCCGACTCCGCAGCAAGTGCAGTCGGCTAAAACTGTACTCCAGCAAGCTGGGCAACAAGTTAACGAGTTAAACGGTGTACCTCTGTTTTTTGCCACTGGGGGCCCGGAAAATGGCTATTTGACGATTCAGCAGGGTCAGAAAGAGGAAATTCCCCTGTTTTTTAACAAGGAGGAATTGCAGGCAATGGTGGAACTTTTCAAGCAGCAGCAGCCGAATGTAACTACTTCAATTAAGATTGAGGTGGTGAACTTGGAGAGGGTTTTGGAAGCTTTGCGTACTGAGAACGACCCGTTTTTGAGCCAAATGATTTTGATTCCGTCGCGGGAGTCTCTGGAATTTGTGCGATCGCTCCAACCTGCCGGTGCGGGCCAAAATCCACAGGTTGCTCCGGCTCCAGCTCGACCAGCTCCAGCTCCGGCTCCAGCTCGACCGGCTCCAGCTCCGGCTCCAGCTCGGCCGGCTCGCTAATAGTTAGTCAGCAGTCATTAGTCATCAGTCATCAGTTATTACTCATGAAATAGTAGGTTGGGTTTCTCGACTCAACCTACTATTTACTAATTACTAATTACCAGTTAGCAATTAACAATTACCCCTTCCAAAAAAGTATTATGTTTGTTTCTGGTTTAGAGCTTTGGCAGTGGGTGAATCAAGCTAAAACAGAGGCGATTACCTATGACATTCCCCTAGCAGAAATCGACTGGCTGCTGCAAGAGCTGGCTGGTTTGGATAGGTTGGCTCTGCGTTTGGAGTCGTTTAAAGATTTGCCAAAAATTGAATTAAAGTTGTCTTTATCTGAACTTGCTCAATTGTGGCAGCGGCGCTTACAGGAACGGGTGCCGGTGCAGTATTTAACGGGAGTTGCACATTGGCGGCATTTTTCGCTCAAAGTAACGCCGGCGGTGCTAATTCCGCGTCCTGAAACGGAATTGCTGATCGATTTGGCTGTAGAAGCTGTTAAAAGCCGTTTAGAAGCAGAAAATATCAATCAAAAATCTACCCCCCCCAACCCCCCCTTACTAAGGGGGGGAGAAGATTTAAACTTCTCCCAGCTTCGGGGGGGAGAATTTGCCAAATCGCATTGGGTGGATTTGGGGACGGGCAGCGGGGCGATCGCGATCGGCTTGGCTTCTGCGTTGACAAATGCTAGGGTTTATGCGGTAGATTGCAGTTCGGAAGCTTTGGCAGTGGCTCGACTGAATGCTGAGAATTTGGGCTTTGAATCGCGAATTAATTTTTATCAAGGTTCGTGGTGGGAACCGCTAGAATTTCTCAAAGGTCGCGTTAGCGGCATGGTGTCTAACCCGCCTTACATCCCCAGCAACACGGTTCTGACTCTACAACCGGAAGTTTTGAAGCACGAACCTCATCTGGCCTTAGACGGTGGTTTTGACGGGTTAGATTACATCCGGCATTTGGTAGAAACGGCTCCCGATTATTTAGAATCGGGGGGAGTTTGGTTGATTGAGATGATGTCGGGACAGGCTGAGGCGGTAGCTGATATGCTGCAAAGTCACGGGAGTTATGGCAAAGTTCAGATATTTTCTGATTTAGCAGGAGTCGATCGGTTTGCCTTAGCCTACCGTCTTTAGGTTTCAAGAATATGTCGTACTTCAAAAATCTAAAATCTAAAATCTAAAATGGCATGACACAAGTTTCGATCGACTCCTTGATTCAAGGGGCAATTTCTGGCAATCATATCGTCAGCTTTCCTACAGATACTGTACCCGCTTTGGCTGCGCGTCCCGATCGCTCGGAGTTGATTTTTGCAGCTAAACGTCGCAGTCAAGACAAACCGCTGATTTTGATGGCAGCATCGGCGAGGGCCTTGTGGCCTTACGTGCAGGGAAGTCCAGCAGAGTTAAACTTGTGGCAGCAAGTAGCCGAATCCTATTGGCCGGGGGCGTTAACTTTGGTGCTGCCGGCTTCAGCCAAAGTCCCGGCGGCTCTCAATCCCATTGATCGAACTACAATCGGAGTACGAGTGCCTGACTTTCCCCTTGCGCTCAAGATTCTAGAGCAGACAGGCCCTTTGGCTACTACCAGCGCTAATTTATCCGGCCAGCCGCCTCTGGAATCGGTGGCAGAAATTGAGGCTCAGTTTCCTGAAGTCTTGACATTAGTTCCTTCGGAATTAGCAACAGTGACAACAGCTTCGAGTTTGCCTTCGACTGTGGCTAAATGGACGGGCAGCGAGTGGGAAATATTGCGACAAGGCGCGATCGAGTTAGAATGCTAAAAGCTAAACTCCAAGGCAAAGCAATATGGCGCCGATCGGCTGGAGCAACTTTATATATTTAGGTATGGGACTGGGGCTGGGTTTGGGAAGCAGTTTGATTTGGCGCCTGCGGCAAAAAAGCTCGCAACAGCCCGAACCGGCGCCCAAAGTAGCCCCACCTCCTCAAGAAATTCACTTAGAGAAGTTTGATGCCCTTTCCGAGCAACTTAAGCAAACTCAATTGGCTTATCAGATGGCATCGGAGATGAGCCAATTTAAGGCGGGTTTTTTGGCTCGAACTTCTCACGAGTTGCGATCGCCCCTGAGCACTATGATTGGTACGCTGCAATTAATTCTCTCGGATTTGTGCGACGATCCTGCTGAGGAACGAGAGTTTGTCGAGCAAGCTCACGTCGCGGCACTCAAGCTGGTGAAATTGATAGATGAAATTATCTCTGTTGCTAAAACTGAACACGGCACTGACAGGATGGATATTGAGCCGATTCAGTTAGCTAAGGTTTTTGACGAGGTTGATGATTTAACTTACTTGCAAGCTGCTAATCGCGGCATTCGTTTGGAGATATTGCCGCCTGATCCGGAGATTTATGTCTTGGCAGATTTGCCGAGGTTTAGGCAAGTTTTAGTCCATTTGGTAGATACTGCTGTGGCTCAGATGGAGGAGGGGAGTATTTCTGTGTCTGCCCATGCTTCGCCGGAATCTGGATACGTTCACATTTGGGTGGATGATCAGCGTTCCGTGAGTGCTTGGAGCGAGTCTTGGGATTTGCTGAAGCACGATTTGGAGTGTGATGTTACTAAGAGCAGCGATAATTCTCAGGTGTCTTCTGGAATGAGGTTATTGATGAATCAGACTCTTTTAAGTTTGATGAGCGGAAAGTTGGAGGTTCTGGCTGTGCCTTCTGAGTCCGAAGAGTGCAATTTTAACCGGACTCAGTGTTCTATTCCTTTGGCAACTTTGTGATGAAGAAAGTTCGGCCACGCGCAATGTACGGGATCTAACGGAGGTGGGGAAGAGGGCAAAAAAATTAACAGATTTAAGGGAGGGCGGGAAGAGGTTCGAGGGAAGATGAAAGAAGGAAATTATTTATAGGGAGTAAGGTGCGCCCTTACGCACCCTACATATTATAGATTTTGATGCCAATCTGGTGATTATTTAACAATTAGCAGTTAGCAATTCGCCGTTGCTAATTTCTAATTCGAGATTCTCTTCTAGAAGCTGATTTTCAAGTACCATTGTGGTGCTAGCGTTTTGTTGAAAACCGATGCGCTCGTAGAAGCTTTGTTTGTAAGTTGTCATCAGGTAAACTCGCTCTACTCGGCACATCCGAGGGTGACTCAAGACGGTTTGCACTAATTTACGGCCGAGTCCTGCACCTTGGTAATCCGGGTGAATGGCGACATCCCAGATGGTAGCTCGATAGATCCCATCTGAGGTGGCTCTGGCAAAGCCGATCGCCCGTGAGCCGTCCCAAACTGTAACAACTGGTTCGCTGTTGGCGATCGCAATTTCCCAATCTTCTATCTTGCGTTCCCTCGCCCAAAAGGCGGCGGCTTTAAATAGTTCTTGGATCTGTGCGATGTCGGCGCGATCGCGACCTATACAAAATTGAATGTGACTGGAATCCCTAGTCGTTGATGTCATGCTCAATCTGCCTTCAAGTTGTATCTAAACTGTGTTACTTTTACTGTTTTACAGGAGTGAAAGTTGATTTTGCTTGGGAATGATCAATGGTTGAATTCCCATTTACACAACTATTTTTAGTTATACATATTTTCTAACTAATTTCGGTGATTATTAATACTTTTTGGGGTAAATTTTGTAAAAAAGTCTTTGAGTCAAAATTCCCAACTTATAACTCATACTATTTGAGATTTTAGATGGGAATGACTGATTTTTTAGGGGTTTGGAGTTTGTCTATAGAGAAACCGGGTTTTTTCCTAGCAATACTTCGTTACAACTAAAATGTTGCACCATTCTCAATAAGCTTTTTATGAACAGGCTTTCCGGCCTGTTCCACAAAGAGTGAATTTTCTTGGGGAACAGGCGGGAAAGCCTGTTCCTGAGAATGGTGCAATATCTCAGTTACAGCCCACTGAAACGGTAAAAACCCGGTTTCAATGCGTCGTGTATCGGTAAGCGTAAGCTATAGCTAGTGTCTTGCCTAATTGCTCAAAAACCATCTATCGATAGAGGTATTGACTCCACGAAAACACCCGAAGATTGTGCGGTGGAGTCAAATCTCTAATCTCTAATCTCTAATCAAGTGAATCAGTTTTGCAGCCAGCGGGCGGCATCTTTGGCGTGATAAGTCAAAATCAAATCACAACCAGCACGCTTGAATCCTGTCAAAGTTTCCATCACTACTCTTTCTTCATCTATCCAACCGTTGAGGGCGGCGGCTTTCACCATCGCATATTCCCCAGAAACGTTGTAAGCAGCAACTGGCAGGTTAGTTGCTTCCTTCACGCGCCAGATGATGTCCATGTAAGCTAAAGCCGGTTTAACCATGAGCATATCTGCGCCTTCGGCAATGTCGAGAGCAATTTCTTTCAGAGCTTCGCGGCCGTTTCCGGGGTCCATTTGATAGGTGCGCCGATCGCCAAATTGCGGAGCAGAATCTGCAGCATCCCGGAACGGGCCATAATAAGCTGAGGCGTATTTTGCCGCGTAAGACATGATGGGAATATCTTCAAATCCAGCACTGTCCAATCCTTCGCGAATTGCGCCGACAAAACCGTCCATCATTCCCGAAGGTGCGATAATATCTGCACCGGCTTTAGCTTGAGCTACTGCGGTTTTCTTCAGCAATTCTAGTGTGGGATCGTTCAAGACGCGGCCGCTTAAATCTCCGACTTCCAAATAGCCGCAGTGACCGTGACTGGTATATTCGCACAGACAAGTATCGACCATGACGATTAAATCTGGTACGGCTTTTTTAACTGCTTCCGTCGCTTTTTGGACGATGCCACAATCGTGCCAAGCACCTGTTGCGTCTGTATCTTTATCTGCGGGAATGCCGAATAAAATAATCGCGGGAATGCCGAGGTCGTAGACTTCTTTTGCTTCTTCTACTATTTTGTCTACCGATAGCTGGTAAACTCCCGGCATCGATGTGACTTCTTTAGCAAAAGCTTCCCCCGGTACAGCAAATAGGGGGTAAATTAAATCGCTGGTTGTCAAGATATTTTCGCGTACCATCCGGCGGAGTTGGGGATGGTTGCGGAGGCGGCGGGGGCGGTGAGTTGGAAACATAATGTTTTTTTTACGGTAGATAAAGCCCTGTTTTTGAGGACTCGCGGCGTTTCTTTAAAAGTCTAGAGCTTATTGTTGGCCGATCGCCCTTTACATAAGTAAACTTCTGTAAAACCCGCGATGTCCATTGTTCGTAGTCAGGAATGCCAGTCCTTTCTAGGGTTTCTCGTTTGCAGACTCAGGCCTAACTGTGGTTGGATGGGTTGGTACGGATATCTCGCTGGCTTCATACCTATAACCAGGCTGCCCAGAAGCGAGGATAGACTGTAAATTATAAATGTATCGAATAGTAACGGTCTTATGTACAAGCAACTAATTTCAAAGATCAAACCGCTTTTGAAATCACTATTTGCGATCGGTCTGGTACTGACGCTAGCCCTCGGTAACGCTGATGGAGCTCTGGCGGCCCGCAGCGGAGGACGCATCGGGGGCGGATCTTTTGGAGCTCCGGCGCGCAGTTACTCGTCTCCTAGTCGCACTTACGCACCGTCGGGAGGGGGCTACTATCCGGGTGGTGGCTTTGGAGGTGGCTTCGGTTTCCCGTTCTTGCTGCCGTTTTTTGGCTTTGGGGGTGGGTTTGGCGGCCTGTTCTCGATTTTGATTTTTATCTCGATTGCTAATTTCCTCGTCCAAAGCTTCCGCCGCGCCGGGGGCGGAACTGACGAACTCGGCAACAGCGCCTCCACTACCACGGTATCTGTCGCCCGCTTGCAAGTCGGTTTGCTAGCAGAGGCCCGCGGTTTGCAGACCGAACTCGACTCCCTAGCGCTAAAAGCGGATACCGATACCGCAGCAGGTCGCGCTCAAGTGCTGCAAGAATCTACTCTGGCGCTGCTGCGGCATCCTGAATACTGGGCTTACGCGGGCGCTGAATCTGTGCAAACTCGCTTGGAAGCAGCCGAAGCTAAGTTTAATCAATTTTCTTTGGCAGAACGCAGCAAATTTACTGAAGAAACGCTCTCGAATTATAACAATCAGCTCCGGCAAGCAGGGAGCAGCAATATCCTGCCAGGTTTGCAGGAAAATGGGGCGCTGGTTGCTTCTGATTTGAATTCAGATCCTGGGGAATTTATTGTGGTGACGGTGATTGTCGGTACTCAAGGTAAATTGCAATTGCCAGCAGTGAAAAACTCTGAAGATTTGCGCCAAGCTTTGCGTCAGATTGGGGGAGTATCGAGCGAGCAGTTGCTGGCGGTTGAGGTGCTGTGGACTCCTCAAGCCAACGGGGACACTCTGACTGCTGACGATATGTTGGCCGGCTATCCTGATTTGCGATCGATTTAGTGAGCAAGACTGGGCGCGGAGCATTGTCTGCCGCGCCCCATCCTGCAGCCAAGCTGGGCGGGTTAACCCCATTGCTTTTGAGACGGGAATTTCGCGGGATGTTGGGGAGGTCGATCGAGTTAAAAAAGATTGTTTAACAAATGCTAGTATTGAGAGATTATGTTTCAGCGTGATTCATCCGCTATTGGCAAAGCCTGCCCGATATGGGTTTTGCGAAGAAGTTAGGCAGGATAAAAAAAATGTATTAAGCGAGGACTGCTTCGGAAGAAGTTGCGCTCGCGCGTCATCTAAATTTTATATAAATAAGAAGCGATCGAGAGCTAAAACTTATGGCCGACAGCAGCAGAAAAAAAGCACTTTTTATTTTGAGCCAGTTAAATAATGACGATATCAACTGGATCGTCCAAAAAGGCAAAAAGGAAGTTCTAGATCCGGGCGGGATTTTGATCTATGAAGGGAGACAGATAGATGCGCTCTACATTGTTTTGAATGGGAGTTTGAGCGTTTTAATCGAGGCTGAGCGGACTAGAGAACTCGCTAAAATAGCCAGCGGAGAACTGGTGGGAGAAGTCTCTTTCATTGATGCTCGCCCTCCTTTGGCAACGGTGAAGGCAATAGAAGAAACTCACTTGCTGGCAATTCCTAGGCGGCAGTTAGTCATCAAACTTCAAAACGATATGGGCTTTGCATCCCGGTTTTATTATGGAATTTCACTGTGTCTGGCAGACAGAATGCGCGGTACGATCCGACATATAGAATATGGTCGCAATATAGAATTAGATCAACCAGAATTTGAACGAGAGGATATCAATCCTAACGTTATGGAAAATTTGGCGCTAGCTGAGGCTAAGTTTAATTGGCTGAGGGAAAATGTTAAAGCTTAAGCAATTTTAAGGCGTTTTTAAGCTGGGTCTGAAAACTTGCCGATTGATACGGTCATTGAGAGATGTACGATGTAACTTCTCAACTCAAAAAACAGATGTGCAAAACGAAATAGGGGCGGGTCGTACCGGAAATATCGATCGATAATTGCCGGAACTATAAAAACCCGCCCCTGTGCTTTGCCGTTGCAACCTCGCGCGCCCAAATGCAACTACCAAGCACACAATCTAGATAATGCCCGGCCCTTTGCCGCGGGTGTCTGCATCCATTGTCAGTTTTCCTTCTTCGCCTTTTTTATCTTTGATTTCTGCGAGAATTCGAGCGCGTTCTTCAGCTTCGGCTTCTTCTTTTGCTCTCAAATCGCCCGGTTCGTTGATGTACATTTCCGGTTCTATCGCGTAATTGTTAACTAGACCTTCTTTGTCTACTGTATAACCATCTGTAGTGTGAATGCTTTCGTCATCGGTTTGGTCATCAGTTTTTGCACTCTTCTGCTTCCCTTCGGTGGTTGTGTGCATGAAGTTAGCACCTTCCCGTTCTTGCCGCGCTGCTGTCTCAGCAGGAGTAATGCCCCTGTCGTAGTGGGGGGCTTCCATATTGGCTTCGATTTGTTCGTCGGCAGGTGTTGATTTGCTAACTTCTTTTTTGGGGGGTATTGGTTGGCGATTAGTCATGATTTATTCCTGAGTTATCTTTTCAAAAAGGTCTTTGGCTTATGTTTAAATAATAAGTGTAAGCTAACTCATTAACAAACTATCTTTGGTTATAGTTTGCGAGAAATTGCTGCAATCTCCCATACATTTAGTGAGTCTTCCTCAAGACTGATAAATTTCTCTTTTTATTGAAAATTTCACATTTTCCTACTCTTTGACATCTATCTAAAGACAGATAATATCCTTTCAGGTCAATTACCTCTAATCAAGGGGTTTGTAGTGAGGACTTGGGTCTTCAGATTTTTATCATGACTAAAGTCCAATGGCACAGAAAAAGGCTTAATCACGCCCTCCGTTTAGCTTTCAAGACAGAGGGAGGTTCCTGCATTCGAGGATACGGTTTCGGCCTGGGTTTCCAAACACTAGATTCAGAACGCTCAGGTTGAATCGTGAGTAAATTAGTTGCCACCTGTTCCAAAAGTAATTGACGCCATTGTCGCTGTTGGCGTTTTCCTGTAGTTGCCAACAGCATCAATAACAGATTAAACTGCTGCGAAAGTTGATTGGAATGAGAGTTGAAAAACTGTATTTTCTGACAAAGATACAGCCTGCCACATAATGGTACGTAATCAAGTGTAAGCTAATCAGTATGTCCAGATTTCTTTTCTCACCATCACCGGAGTTTTAGCTGTTAAAATCTCCATTTTTAACGTAGTTTTGATATAGGGTCAATTAACTGCTGCTGCCGACCAACGAAACCCAGATAAACAAGTCAACTTTTCAACAGTATAGCGTTTGGTATCCACCAATATTGTCACTACAATGATAGGCTCAGCTCTGAAGCCAGGGCGCTTAATTCGCCATACTTTCCGGACGATGAAACTAGACGGCAATGCCTCGAATTCCTCCAAAGTCATGTGGGTTGGGACAATGTTGGGGCTGATTCCCGACGACTTTTTGAGCGCCAATTTCCAACTTTTTTCCCCGCCCTTAAGTCAGTTTTACGGAAATGATTTTTACGGCAAACAGCATATTCTCCTGGCTGTTTCACCACAAATAAATCGACATAATTACCCTAAGCTTGCTCTGGCAATATCACATCGTCGGGGACTAAATTTGCATAAATCAAACGGCTGATCACAATCTCACTGCTCACCTGCGTCAGCTATGCCAGCGGATACCACAGCCAAGCGTGAGCAATCAAAAGAGTACCACTATTTTAGCGATGGTTCATCCACACCCAGCTTTTTGATTGCTGTGTTGCGGATACTCGGCTTGATTAGCAGCAGTATGATTCATCAACACTTTTGTCCCATCTAGTACCCGCACCCGTCGTCCACACCATTGTTGTTCTATGGGAACTTGCTTTTCTCTCTTCCTCTGCGACTATGGGTACTAACTGTTGAACGAGTTTATCTGGTAGTCGCTGACGAGCTTTACTGTATGCCCCGGTATCAGAAGAAGGAGGCTGGACTCCGGCGGCACTGAGCCACGTACTCATCCGCTTCACGGCCCCACTCAAACTTTTGTCGGGAGCGAGTACCTGGGATATCATCACCCACAATGTGACTATCGGTGTGTAGATGCTTTGGTCGTAGGTGATTTTCTCGTTCGCTAGAAGCTCCTGGACTTTAATCATAACGGTGAACTAAAATATTGTGTAAGTTAATCGCATTTCGCCAATCAATTTCGGGATGAAACTGCTGAAACTCGATCAAAACTCTGCGAGCTGCTTCGCCCAAAATCCCCAACTGCCGCTCTACGGCACTTTGCATAAAAACACTTTCCAGGTAAGTGTCGTAAGAAGCATCAGCAGTAAACTGTTGAATCCGACGGATTGCTTGCGCCATGTCCCAAAGTGAAGCGCTATCCCGATCGTTCGCTGGCATAAATCACTCGATGCGTTTTCAAAATGTTCGATCGCCGATAGGGATTTTTTAACTGCTTGTTTTCCACCAAATCTATAGAACGGTGAAATAAATCCTCTATCTCTTCCTGCATACTCAATAAATGAGACAGCGTGAGGCGGTGCGAGGGCTCGTAAGTAACTAATACATCCACATCGCTATCAGGGCGAAAATCATCCCGCAGCACGCCCGCCAAACAGGGCAAACTCGACAATGTTCCAGCGCTGGCAAAATTGCGCGATCGCATCTAAAGAAACTTTTAGGCGATCGCTCACTAGAGATTGTAAATCCGCTTGTAACTCAATCATGGGCGAGTCAACCTCAGACTACAAAATTCAGAGAATCCAAGCATTGCTATAGCAGCCGCTAATTTACCACACTTGAGCATCCCAGACACATTTAAGTTTTCGATGCAAACAAAATTTACTAGACTTACTGATCAATACTCCGGACAGTTTTTAAGCAGCCAGAGTACCATAAGACAAGACTGAAGGAAGGTTAGGGTGATTTAAA
>NZ_JAUBRB010000047.1:0-6743 GCF_036701585.1 Microcoleus sp. POL10_C6
TACCGCCGCGCTGCGGAAATTCAGGCGGATTTGCCGTGGCTTTCGCAAAAGTTGGCTGATGCTTTGAGGATGCGATCGCAGTGGGATTTGCGGGATGCGATGGGCTTGTACAGAAAGGCGATTCAGGAGAATCGTGATGACGTGCAGTTGTATCACAAGGCGCTGGAGATTGCGCCGAATGATGCTGACCTTTATGTTGAGTTGGCGGATGCTTTGGTGCGGCACAGTTGGCCGGATGGGGCGATCGTCTTTTATCAAATGGCGTTGCAGATTCGGCCGGGCGATGCTGAAATCACCCGAAAGTTAGAGAGTGTCCTGACCAAAAAAAAATCCTTAGATGAGTTAATAGCTCATTATCGCTATGTTATTAACCTTGACCAGAGCTCATGTTTAGATTATTACTCCTTGGGGGAAGCTCTGGCTAAACAAGAACAGTGGGATGAAGCCGTTGCTTGTTACCGACGTGCATTTCAACTTAACCCAAAAACAGATGCTTCTTGGTGTTATGAATATTTGGGAGGTAATTTAGCTAACCAGGGAGAAGAGGATGGGAAAAATTCTTTTCAAACAAAAGCTATTGATTGTCACCCTGACGTAACTGTGGTGATACCCATATTCAATGCCTATGAAGACACCAAAAAATGTCTGGAATCTTTGTTAAAATATACAGACTGTAAACACCAGATTTTAATCGTTAACGATGCCAGTACAGATGAAAGGATAACCGAGTTGACAACTCACTTTTCATCCCATTATCCCCAGGTAACGTTAATAAAGAATGCCAAAAACCTTGGTTTTGTCAAAACTTGTAACTTGGCGTTTAAAACTGCTCAAGGGCGAGATATTATCTTGGTTAACAGTGACACAGTATTGACAGCAAATTGGCTCGAAAACCTAATTATTGCTGCCTACTCCGACGCTCAAATAGCTACTGTTACTCCTTTGACCAATAACGGTACAATATGTTCTGTTCCCAGTTGGCTACAGGAAAATAATATTCCCCCCAATCAAACTATTGATAGTTTTGCAGATTTAATTAATCGAATTTCGTGGCGGCACTATCCTACTATTCCAACGGGTGTCGGTTTCTGTATGTACATTAAACGCGAAGTTTTGAATAAAGTAGGCTATTTTGACGAATTAAATTTTGGAAAAGGCTATGGAGAAGAAAATGATTTTTGCTACAGAGCCGCTCAGAAGGGATATTCTCACATCATTGATGATTCAACATTTGTTTACCATGCAGGCAGTAAATCTTTTGGAGCAGAAAAGCAAGAAATCGCCAATGTCAATTTACAACAGATGTCTAAGTTACATCCAACATATCTCCAAGATGTGGGCAACTTCATTAACGCCAGACCATTTCAATATATTATTGCTAATATCCAGCTTCATCAGCGTTTGGCAGAACTTAAGCGCTTGTCACCAATTTGCTTCATTCTTCACAACGATACAGAGAGTATAGCCAATGCTCCCTTGGGAGGAACTGAATATCACTGCGCTGCATTGATTGCAGAAATCAGTCCAAATCGACCTGTTTATACTCTGTATGCAACAGAAAAAGAAACAGTTGTCCTTACTGTCTTTTTCAAAGACGAAAAGTTTAAGTTTGAATTTAACTGTCCTGGTTTAAAGCATCGTCCTTACCTGTCCAATCATCCCGATTTTCAGAAAACGTTTCGAGGAATACTACAATATTTTGCTCCCAGCATAATACATATTCACCATTTGTTTCGCTGGCCTTTACGAGATGTTGTATCTGTCCTCAAGAAAATGCAGATACCTTACATTATTTCCACGCATGATTACTACTTTATTTGCCCCAGCTATAATCTGCTAGACAAAAATGCACAATTTTGTTTTGAGCACAAAAGCGAGGTATATTGTCAGGAATGCAGTCAGTCGTTATTCGGAGAAGGAAAAGACTTAAGACAAAATTGGCATAATATATGTCAAGAACTATTCACCGGTGCCTCTGAGATAATTTCACCTTCTGCTGCTGCAGGGTCATACTTTGCTAGAGAGTATCCAGATTTTAGCGATAAAATGAAGGTGATTAGGCATGGGGTTTTGAAAGAATTAGAGAACGAAAGACGGGTGCAATTTAGGACAAACATTGCTGTTGTCAAAAATAAATCATTACCAATTAAAGTAGCCTTTGTTGGGAATTTTGTTACTTACATAAAAGGGGCGCATTTGATAATAGATTTATTGGAAAAAGTGGCGACTCAAGAAGATTTAAGAAATAGTTTTGTTTTTGAAGGCTATGGTGGTTGTGTAGAAACGACAGATAAGTCTACTATGGAGTCGCTTAAGAAACATATTGAGTTTCGCGGTGCTTATAATACACAAGAGCTGCCTGAATTGCTAAAACATACCGATTTGGTTGTGCTGCCAGGAGTCACGGCAGAAACTTACAGTTTGGTAGCCGATGAAGTTTTGTCATTAGGCATACCAATTATTACGACACATCTAGGCGCGATCGCTGAACGAGTGAGAGAATACAAGGTAGGATGGGTTAGTAAATCGGTATCGACGGATGGCTTACTAGAAGTTTTAGCTTCGTTAGCGAGAAATCCTGATGAACTGTCCAGAATGAAGGCAAACATTCAACAATATCCACTGATTTCTTATGAAACTATGGCTCAACGATATTTAGAGGAGTATAAAACTTTTGAAGTTCGCCAATACGAGAGAAACCAATCGATGAAAACCGAACTTGACTTGCGATCGCTCTTTGTTGCATATTTGAAAGCTAAGTGGTTTTTAGATAATCCAGCAGTTTAGTGAAATTTCCAGAAATATACATTCACCTCAAAGGATCATTAATATCATGTCAAATCCAATGCTCGCAGATAATCTCAGCAGTCAGCCTCAAATGATGCAGACAGATGGGAAATCCCATCCGCATTGATTGAAAAGTAATGAATTTTAACTGGCGGGGTGACAACCCCGCCAGAAACCCATATTGAATAAAGATTCCGCCCACTTTTGTTCAAAAAATATAGGCTGCATGACAGTGGAAAACTGCTATAGCCATATTTTTTTGAACAGGTTTTGCCATGCCTGAAGTGTTTCATATGCAGCTACTCTGGTAAGATATCGGCTATTAACATCTTCAAGCGCTCTTTGTCCAATCCTGTGTCGCAATTCAGGGTTAGTTACTAATTCCCGAAGCGTATCAGTCCATTCTCTGGTACTACTACATAAATGCCCATTAAATCCATTTTTAATTGCTAGCTGAAACGCACTGGTGCTAGAAGCAACTGTTGGTACACCGAGAAGTCCGGCCTCGAAGTATTTAAGTTCGCTTTTACACTCTGTAAAATCGTTTTTGCTTTCGAGAGGTGCGAGATTAATATCCACTTTTCTATACAGATATGGTAACTCGCTCGGATCTACAAAGGGTAACATTTCAATTTGAGCGCTAAATTCATGCAATGATTTGGGAATATCTAGATACCCAACTATCATTAAACGAACACCGGGAAATTCCTGAAGAATATTGTACAAACCATCCACGCATTCGGCAAAGTCTTTTTGATGGCTTTTCGTCCCACTAAAATAGGCAATCCGAATGAACTTATCCTTGGGAATTTCCCTTAAGCGAGCTTGGATAGCTTCTTCCTCCATTTTTTGACTGATCCGATTTCTAGAAATGATAACGGGTAGGCCTGGAAAATTAATTCTGATTTCCTCTTCTAACCTATTTGTGCTTACCACTACACCATCGCAAAGTTCTATAGCCTGACGATTGCGCTTGACTTGATCGACAAAAATCTTCTTTTCTTCTATATCGAAGTTATTGTAGAGATCGACTTGATGCAGTCGGTCTATGTCAAATATTAGATCGTCTAGTTCATAGATAATCTTCATGCCGAGAGCATGAGCTTGGACAACAAAGTTTTCAAATTCATCTGTACGAGCAATACGATGAGCTACCACAATGGGATATTTTTTACTGATGAGTTCATCATAAGGAAATGTACAAGTCATGTAAATTTCAACTTCACAACCCACAAGCCTTAGCATTTCGGCTTGATGATGACATCTGTAAATATAGGAAGCAGCAGGGCAGCCACTAATAAATGCAAACTTTACAAGTGACGGTAAGCTGAAAGATTTTTTTTGTAATCTCTCTTGAGCCTGCTGAACTTGTAACTCTTTTTGAGCTAATCCTGCCTGAATCTCCTGTAACCAAGATTGAGATTTATTCAGATTTGTCTGAATTTTTTGTAGCTGTGGCAGCAATATTTCTTGCTGATCGTGAGTATGATTTTCAACCTTCACTGGTTGAGTATTACTATCGAAGTCATGGGATTGTATATCTAATTCTGTTGGCAAAAGCGGCTCTCTTTTTCTCAAAATGACAATGAATTCAATGCCATTTTCTTGACTGAACTCGATCTCAAACGGCAAAAACAATTGATCCTTACAATATAAAAGTAGGTTCAGAAAATCTAGTTTAGTCCAAACATGAAAATGAATACTATAACTTATATTAATTAACTGTTCAACTTGCTCTGCGACTTCTGCTTCTGGAGTTTTCATGACTAACCTGACCCATTCTTCAAAGTGGGCTTTCATTGACCATTGAGGCCCTTCAGTGTAATCACGAATCAAATGCTCCAGAGTTGTTACGGGGCGAGCGCAGTCAAAAGTGTACTGCTTGTCTGGTATAGCCATGTACATAACTCCACCAGGTTTAACAACCCTTAAGTGCTGCTCAATTGTCCCAATCGGATTCTGGCAATGTTCAATCATGTGATTGCTGATGACAAAATCGACGGAAGCATCCGCTATTGATGACAAAGCTTCTCCATCATCAACAATGTCAACTTCTACCAATTCATGTGCTGCCAGTTCTGGATATTGCTTTCTGAGTTCCGCGACTGGCATCCTATCTACATAACGGACTTTAGCATTGGCAGGAACTTGTAGGGGTGAATGCAACGCTCCCACCTCAATGCCATTTCCTGATAAATAACGCTCGGCAATTTGCCAGCGCAAGTTTACACCGCTGGTGATCTGCGATTGATCGGATTGTACTTGAGTCTCATCAGGTTGTACTTCAGTCTCATCAGGCTGTGATTGCGAGCGAGCCAATAAGATCTGATTTGGGTGCAAGTTTGTTTGTAAACGCTCCTGTTTCATCTGAAACCAGTTGATCGCTTCAGCTAGCTCGTCTTCTGTTTCATTGATCTTTACTGAAAGAGATTGTAGGGGGTACCTTTGAGCTAAACGATTAGTGGAAAAGCTGTATTGAGGTTGTACGATTTCTCCTTGATAGTTGTGTCGAACCTCAATTATTGCTCCAAACTCTTTGACAACACCTTTGTAATATTTGATAGCAAAGTCTAATTGAATGCCATTTTTATATAAATCTATCAAAACTTTTGGCTCTATTGTATAGACCAATTCTTTTAATAGCCATCTAGCTTTTAAACTGGCTTCCCAAAAATGGGGAAACCACACACATAGGTGCATATAATCATCTTCCTGGTAAAACTTCTTGTGTCCAAAAATAAAGGCTGAGTTCTCCCATGCGTATGGTGTCCAAAACTCTAACTGAGCCTTGTTAACGCAAATGCGACTCACTTCTCTGAACAGTTGAAATGGATCGTCTATATGTTCCAGAAAATGCGAAGAGTATATATAGTCCACAGAACTATCGGAAAATGGGAGTGGGTCTTTTTCTAAATTCAGGACATAATCAACACCAGGATAAGCAATATAATCTATACCAAGAGTTCCTGTTTTTTTGTTAGGGCCGCAGCCCAAATCTATTTTCAAGTATTCCATTACATTCTCCTTTAGTTTGATTCTCTCGAAATTTCCTTGTGCAATTTATGAAAAAAGCTGACCAATTAACCTTTGCTACTATACTACTCAAAAAGTAGCAGCTTAACGATTGTAAGACGTTTAGCTTCGGTGTGACATTGGCTTAGCTACAAGTACCCGGCTCATCAATTGTTTCCACTCTGCTGAATTAGTTAGTGATTTGGCATCAAATCCTTCACCCTTTTTAAAGGCTAACTTACTAAAGCTTTCTATCCATTTAAGGACTGTTTCTGTTGGTGAGAAAGGAGTACATTTTAAAGATTGCTTTAGGCATTCTTGCATTTGAATCAAATTTGCATTTTGGTAGGCATTCCAGGCATCCCATACTAAAAGTTCATACTGCATTTGACTCTCTGGGATTGGCTGAGATGCTAGATTTTTTTGGAACTGATCTCTATCCCCTTCCCTGTGTTTTATATGTAACAGAGTGTTGGTATGTTCTAACTCTCTCTGAGTTTCGCATAACTGAGTCTTGATATGTTCTAATTCTCTCTGAGTTTGTTGTAACAGAGTGTTGGTATGCTTGAGTTCTAGCTGAGTTGGATGTAATTGAAGTTCAGTCTCCTTTAACTCTATTTGAGTATGATGTAATTGAGACTGTGAATTCTCCAATACTGCTTCCGTCTGATGTAATTGAGACTGTGAATTCTCCAATACTACTTCCGTCTGATGTAATTGAGACTGTAAATTCTCCAATACTACTTCCGTCTGATGTAATTGAGACTGTAAATTCTCCAATACTACTTCCGTCTGATGTAATTGAGACTGTGAATTCTCCAATACTACTTCCGTCTGATGCAATTGAAGCTGAGTTTGTTCGAGTTCCTGTTGATTCTGATACAATTGAAGCTGAGTTTGTGCTAATTCTTGTTGAGTTTGATGAAGTTGAGAGTTCGACTGCT
>NZ_JAUBRB010000047.1:6843-54691 GCF_036701585.1 Microcoleus sp. POL10_C6
CCAACTCTTGTTGAGTTTGATGAAGTTGAGAGTTCGACTGCTCCAACTCTTGTTGAGTTTGATGAAGTTGAGAGTTCGACTGCTCCAACTCTTGTTGAGTTTGATGAAGTTGAGAGTTCAACTGTTCTAATACTTCCCCTGTCTGATGCTGTTGAGCTTGGGCATCCGCTAATTCTGCCTGGATCTGGTGTAGTTGCGCCTGAGATTGTTCCAATTCCCCTTGATTTTGGCATAGCTGGGATCGCACCTGCTCTAGGGCTACTATACCAAAAATATCCTGCTCCCAAGCCAAGTTAACCAAGTTAGAAAAATCAAAGGAATATTGCTCTTTTAACTTTTGAGCTATCTCTTTGTTGCTATACATCTGATACAGAATATCAAAACAAAAATATTTGTGAGCATGGCGATTATCCCGACTCGCAAGCATAGCAATAAAAAACGGTGCTATATCTCTCTCAACTTCTTTTATCTTTCTAGATAATCCAATTTCATTTATATTTTCGGTCAGAGTAAATATATTTACCAAATCGTCAAAAATTTCAGGTTTGATATAATTTTTTAATACTTGCGAACATTCCAGTGTTAGTCTACTGCTATTTTTTGATGTATTGCCACTGGCGTTGCCTTGGCTTTGCCAAAGCCGAAATTTTACCAAATTTTCAGGCATGATAAAAATATTATACTTCATGCAAAGCCGTATCCAGAAATCAAAGTCAGGCAACTGTGCAAATCGCTCGTCATAAAAGCCTACCTCGTTGTAGCACTGCTTACGGATTAAGATACTAGGGTGGCATAAGCAGTTGCCAAACTCAAAGAAAAGTCTTAGCCACTCAAACCTTGTTCTATTAGGTTGTATAAATATCCGATTGTAATGATGATCGTAACCCAAATCATTGCCATAATCATCGATAAATTGGGCATAAGTAAAAACAGCTCCGTTTTCTGGGTGTTCATCTAAAAATTTAACCTGTTTTTCCAGTTTATCAGGCATCCACGCATCATCAGAATTGATAACTGCTATGTACTCACCTTTAGCCTCTTTTATACAATTATTCATCGCCACACAAGCGCCTTGATTCTTTGAAAAACAAAATAGTTTAATTCGCGAATCGGCAAACTTTTTGATAACCTCTACAGTTCCATCGGGCGAACCATCATCAGTAATTATAAATTCAAAGTCTTGATAAGTCTGGCTTAAAACACTTTGAATTGTTTCGGCTACATACTTTTCATGGTTATAGGAAGCCATTATAACTGATACTCTTGGCATAAATTTTCTCCATTTTAAAATTCAAAAGTAGATTCCACTAATCTTAGAGCTATTAGATCGCTTTTTTATCCTAACTTAAAATGAACCCAATTGAACAGCATTGATTACAAAGAAGTTCAGGTATTTGTCTCCCCTAATTTAACTAAATAGAGAAAGAGGCAAATTTTATAATTTTCCTCTGACTTCTTTACCCCGTGCAACGACTAACCGGATTATCTCACAGATTGTTCTGATTTCGCCTAACCCCACTGCCGTACCTGTAGGCAGCAGCAACACCCGTTGTACCAGTTTCTCTGTTTCTGGCAGTAATAATCCTGCATGAGGAAAATAGGATCGATAAGGTTCCATCCGATGACAGCCTGGATAGAAATAACGACGGGCGAGAACATTCTCAGCAGAGATAATATCTATCAGTTGGTCGCGAGTAAGTTGAGTCACCGCCTCATTAACTTCTAGTACAATGTACTGATAGTTATATCTTTCTGCTGCTCCGTAGGTGAATAAGGAAATGCCAGGAATGCCCGCTAGTTCATCCTGATACTGCTTGTAATTACCATAGTTGACTGAGATAAAGTCATCAAGGCTCTCCAGGGAGGTTAATCCCATGGCAGCCGAGACTTCGCTCATTTTACCATTAGTGCCAATGTAAACAACATTATCATAACCAGCAAAGCCAAAGTTTTTCATCAAACGTATTTTAGCAGCTAGTTCGTCGTTATTTGTAACGATCGCGCCGCCCTCGAAAGTATTGAAAAATTTGGTAGCATGGAAACTGAAGACTTCCGCCTCACCAAAGTTCCCAATCATTTGTCCCTTGTAGGAGCAACCAAAGGCATGGGAAGCGTCAAACATCAACTTGAGGTTGTGTTTCCGAGCAATCTCGGTTAACGCTTCTACATCACAAGGTTGCCCCCATACATGAACCCCAATAATACCACTGGTGCGAGGCGTAATCATTTCCTCGACTCGCCAAGGGTTAATGGTGTGGGTGCGAGGGTCTACATCGCAAAAAACGGGGGTTATCTCTTGCCATTGTAGAGCATGGGGTGTCGCGATGAATGTGAAGGAAGGTACAATCACCTCACCACAAAGCCCTGTGGCTCTAATGGCAAGTTCCAGCGCTACTGTCCCGTTACAGGTGGCGATGCAGTGCTTGACTCCTAGTAGGCTACTGATTCGCTCTTCTAATTCTTGCACATAAGGGCCGTTGTTGGTTAGCCATCTCCTGTCTAGCATATCATTGATGCGTTTGAGGAGGGAGGCGCGATCGCCTATATTGGGCCTTCCGACATGGAGTGGTTCGTTAAATGTTGGACTATTGCCAAATATAGCTAAGTCTTCTAAGTTAGATTTTGTCATCATTTGAGTGTCTAATTTTTCACTAGCACTAAATTTAAACTTTTAACGCTGATTTTTTGGGATGTAATTGCCTCTAGCATCATACAATTCTTGACGCAACAGAGCTTCTAATTCTAATATTTTTTCTGGAGGACGAGTTTTGATAGCCTTAGCTGGAGAGCCAGCATAGATTTTCCAAGGTTCGCAATCTTTCGTCACTAAACAATTAGCACCAATGGCAGCACCTTCACCAATAACCACCCCTGGTAAAATTACCGTATTCGCGCCGATAATTGCGTGTTTTCTAATATGAACAAATGAGCGTGTAGGTAGCCGATAGGGATAAGGTACAGAGGAATTAGTTAAACACCCTCCCAAATAGTCTTCATTACCAGTAAAAACTCTAACTCCACTTGATAACGCCGTAAAATCTTCCATCACTAACTCACCCCCACCAGTAATTGAGGTGAAAGAAGCGATGTGAACAAAACTACCAAGTTGGGTACTTTTGCCACCCATGATAAAGACAAAATCATCAATAATTACCGAGTCACCTATAGCTATAAATTCAGGGGAGATAATTTTACTTTGGGGCCAAATAGTCACATCTTGACCGACTTGTGCTAATTCTAATTTGTAGGCTTGATTTGTCATAAAAGTTAATTATTTTTCTGCCTCACAGATGAGTAAAGAGTCTTTACGAGTTTCTAGCTTCCTCAATTCGGGTATGTCGCTATTTCCCCACTCAACATCTCTAATTATAGTAAAGCCTGCTTCCTGCAACCTGCGATGTAATTCCTCTCGATCGTACAACCACTGATGTCCCCACCACCGAAAAGAAATATTAAGCATCTCGGCGCGGGTTTGAATAAATTGATACTCAGGCCATTTTAACCAATCTTGATCTTTCCAGTTTCCTAAGTAATACTTTTCAATTATCAGATCCAAAGATGGCATAGCTATCCGCATTACGCCTCCTAATTTCAGCACTCGGTAACATTCTTTGAGAAAGTTTAAACCTGCTTCTGCTGAGAGATGTTCTAAAAAGTGTTCGTGGTGAATTAAACTACAAGAATTGTCATCATAAGGGAGCCCTTTTGTAATATCTAATTGTACGTCAGTAATGCCAGGATGAAGGCTCTCATCTATATTTACCCATCCTGCTAGTTTAACTTGACCACATCCTATATGTAATTTATTCTCAATCAATCCTACATCGGGATCTAAGTCAAAAACTTTGCCCATTTGTGAATCATTTGATAAGCTATGTTTAGTATAAGAGTATTTGCCATAAACTTCATAGCAACTGTAAAACTCGTGGAGCCAGATTTCCTTAAAAGGTTTGGAAATTTTGAGACGGGTGTAAGGATGTTCTAAATCATTATATAAATCCCAAGTCAAGTGCTTTGCTTTAGCCCGTTTGGTTTTCGCCCATTTTTTATGCAGATTTGAATAGCAATACTTGTGCATAACACCATCTACAAACTTTTGACCACTCTGATTGTGAAATTTTAAAAAATCTACAAATTCTCTAACTCTCATTAAGGAGAAATGTAATCCTGTTAAACATTCAAGGTACGATTCTGTTATGGCTGAAGGTTGGGGAATCCAAGTAATTGCTTCAGGGAAACTCTCAACTGGTAAATTACTCATTTCTAAGTCAACATTACAGCAAAAAACCTCCGGATGGTTAACTAAAATTTGGATTTGTTCAGATAACCAGTTATCGTCCGTCGGTAATAAATCTCCATCCGTAAGCAAAATATATTCAGAATTACCTAAATCTATTTCCTTACTGCTGAATGCTACTTCTATAGCATTGCTGCTGATGTTAGTTTGAAACAAAAAGTATTTCTTGATTTTTGACTCATTAACTAGATTAAGAATGTAGGGTTTAATTTGGTCATTAGTGTAAATGCTTCTATTCTCTACTATATAAATCTCTAGAAAATCTGTGTATTTTAGAAGATAATCTATGGTTAATTTAATGATCTCTGTGTTGTAGTATATCAAAACAACACATGGAATTTTATTAAATTTTGGACCTAATTGTTTTTTCAAATCACATAGAAATTTATTTGTTTTATGACTAAATGAGCCTAATGATCTTACTTCTTGTAAATAAGACCGCGATCGCTCTAAATCTTCCCTAATCTGCTGTAACTTATCCTTAAACATTTTACCCAAACCTCCTGATTATTGACTTTTATTTATGTGGGGAAAGTTTTATCTAGTTGGAAAAACACAAATAAATTTACAAGGTTGGTCAGAAGATTCTTCTGAGGTCGTGTTAATTACTAAAAGTGCATCACTAATATTTTATCCTTAATTGGATATATTTGCTTTAACCCAACTGAAGAAAAATTAACTTAAATTCGATCGAGGCAGTTCACTGCGCTCGCCACTTAAAAACAATCATTTCCTCAGCCTGTTTAAATTCTATATCAAACAAATCAAACACCACCTCCCTCCCCAAAAGTATTTCCTCACAAAAATAACTTTGTGTCCAAGCTACAGGAGCCGTAAAAGTATGACCATCCAACTCCATTTCAATATCTCGTAATAGATATTCGATGCTGCCACCAACTCCCTCAGCTTTAGTGATAATCTCTCCAGCACTTCTACTTAAACCCAAATCTTCACCAAGCTGCTTAGTTATCAAGCTGAGTTCAGCTCCCGAATCCACTAGCATTTCGACTCTTGCAGAGTTTTGAACTTTAGATGCCGTTCATATCTTGGCTACCAATAGTGAGCTTTTAAGGCCCTCATTCTGACAGGATAAAACCTGACTGGTTCAACAAACTCGCTTTCATATATACGACCGATGACATAACTTAAATTGGGTGTATCAGCAGGAATCCCGTATCCCGTCCTTCATCTTTCGATAATCCCGATCGCAACTAATCACACCTTGGTTAGTATAAGCGATCCACTGACCCCGATATTTTTTCAACTCACGGCGATTAGCCTTATACCACTCCTTAGCTGTCGTATATTCTGCCTCCATATTTTCACCTGATAATTTCCCCTCCAATCTGCCTCGCCTCCACCATCATCCGCACCACATCAGGCATCTTATACTTCGCCTCCCATGCCAATTTTTCTTTGGCCTTAGCCGGATTTCCCCTCCCTACAGCAATCTCCGTCGGTCTGTAAAGACTCGCATCCGTTACCAAATGTTCCCGCCAATCCAAACCCGCAGAAACAAACGCTGTCTGCACAAACTCCTCCAAAGGATAGCTTACACCCGTGGCAATTACATAATCATCCGGTTCTTCCTGCTGCAACATCAAATACATCGCCTCCACATATTCCGGCGCCCAACCCCAGTCCCGCTGCACTGAAATATTTCCCAAATGCAGTTTTTCGGAACTGCCCGCAGCAATTCGGCACACAACAGATACAATTTTTTGGGTGACGAACCTCTCCGGTCGCAGCGGCGACTCGTGATTAAACAGAATACCAGAACACGCAAACAAATTGTACGCTTCCCGATAATTCGCTACTTCCCAAAAGGCCGTTGCTTTCGCTACCGCGTAAGGACTTCTGGGGCGAAAAGGCGTATTTTCATCCGCTGGACTGCCTCCGGTATCCCCAAAACATTCGCTGGAACTGGCATTGTAAAGTTTAATTTTGCTGCCTGTAAACCGAATTGCTTCTAACAGATTTAATGTGCCTGTGGCAATGCTTTCGAGGGTTTCTACGGGCTGTTCAAAAGACAGACCGACGGAACTTTGGCCGGCTAGATTGTACACCTCATCTGGCTCTATTTTGGCAAGCACTTGCAAGACGCTGCGAAAATCGTTGAGAGACATGGATTCTAGTTTTACTCTGTCTCGAATGCCCAAACGGGCCAGGTTTCCGAAACTAGATATTTGGGCGTCCCTGGAGGTGCCGCAAACTTCATAACCTTGATCGAGCAAAAGTTTAGCTAAATAAGTTCCGTCTTGACCTGATATACCACAAATTAGCGCTTTTCTCATACCACATTTTGCTTCAAAAACTACACCGTAGCTGTGGCTCTTTTTCCAGTTGTTTAACTTTTAGAAGTCGGAATTTTTATTATTTTTAATATTTTGGATTTTCCGATACCTTACCCGAGCCAGTTTAAGCGCTTACTACGAACACACAACAAATTTATCATCCAGGCCCGAAAGCCCGATCGAAGTATTGAAGTATTTTTCCAAAAAGTTCAATAGCTGGGAGTAGCAGCGTACCAATATCCTAGGGATACGGCAGTCCCGTGTCCCTACGATATTTCATCTTCTACTCGCCAACTATCGACTGCCAAAAGTCTCTACCGCTCGAAAACAGAAATAACCAGTCAGCTAGAAATCGACTCAAAAGTACAAAATGTCAGCATTTTTTACCTTCTGCCGAATGACTAATGCCTTCTGACTTCGGATTAAGCTTCCCAACGTTCGGCGACCAATTCAGCCAAGTCAACCACCCGCTGACTGTAGCCCCACTCATTGTCGTACCAAGCCAAAACCTTCACCATGTCGCCATCCATCACCAGCGTTAAGCTGGAATCCAGAATCGAAGAAGCATCACTTCCGCGATAGTCGCATGAAACTAAAGGCAAATCGTTGTACTCCAAAATCCCTTTCATGGAGCCTTCGGCTGCTTCTTTGAAAACTTGATTTACCTGCTCGGTAAAAGTCTTTTTCTCTACCTGAGCCACAAAATCAACTACCGACACATTAGGAGTCGGCACGCGCATGGCGATACCGTTTAACTTGCCCTTCAATTCCGGAATCACCAAAGCCACAGCTTGGGCTGCTCCGGTAGAAGTCGGCACAATATTCATTGCTGCCGCCCGGGCCCGTCGCAAGTCGCGGTGGCTGGCATCCAGCAAGCGCTGGTCGCCAGTATAGCTGTGAGTAGTGGTCATCATGCCTTTGACGATGCCAAAATTTTCGTGAAGCACTTTCAGTACAGGAGCCAGACAGTTTGTAGTACAGCTAGCATTGCTGATGACTGTGTAGTCACTGTGCTTGTAGTTGTGGTGGTTGACTCCCATCACATAAGTGCCAACTTCAGAACCCTTGCCGGGAGCGGTAATTAGCACTTTTTTAGCGCCGGCAGTGATATGCTTCGATGCACCAGCTTGGTCAACGAAGACACCGGTCGATTCAATAATCAGATCAATACCCCAATCTTTCCAAGGCAAGTTTAGCGGGTTGCGATCGCTCACGCATTTAACTGTCTTCCCATTTAGGGTAATGGAATTTTCATCCGCACTGATGTCCACATTCTTCAACGTTCCCATCATGGAATCGTATCTGAGCAAGTGAGCATTACTTCTGGGATCGGAAGTGTCATTAATAGCTACCAACTCTAGCTGGCTGTTTTCTCTGCCCAGCCAGCAGCGCGCAAAACTGCGCCCGATACGTCCAAAACCATTGATCGCGACTCTAATCACCTTGTACCTCCTAACGATGGCAGCCCTTAGCTCAGGCTTAAATTTTGGAAAAATTTAAGAATTGACTTATGAGACAAGATCATATCGCAAAGGTCGATCCTTTCTAACTTTTTGTGTCGATCAAAAAAGCTTGAACTTTTCTAGAAGGCTGAAATTGCAAGGCAGAAGGCATTAGGCTTTCTGCCGCTGGTTACTGGTAAAGCTGATGGGCAGCAATATAAGTTTGTACAACTTCCGGGACTAAGTAGCGGAGGTTGATCCTTTCGGCGCAGCAGCGGCGGATGTGGCTTGACGAAATCTCTATCGCAGCCATCGAAAGCACCTCCCAGCGAATTTCCACGTCCAAAAGAGCCATTTGTTCGGCAACTCGCCGGCCCACAGCATTTGCCTGAACCTGCATCCTGTCTCCCCCGAAATCGATGGGTTTTCCACCCGGACAATCTCCCCACTCGGACAGTTCCCCAATCTCCCCGCTTTCTGCTGTCTCTCGATCTCCCTGAGTCGGACGCGGGGCCACCAACCAGTCGCACAACCCGGCAATTTCGCCGCACCGGTACCATTTGGGGAGAGTAAGGAGTGCGTCACTACCAATAATCCAGTACCAGCGATGATCGCCGGGATACAATTTTTGCAAATACAGCAGGGTGTCGATCGCAAAACAACTGCCTCTGGGATTGGCCGACGGCGGCGAAAGTAGGAAGTCGGGGCGATCGCCGATCGCCAGAGCGAGCATTTCCCGCCGCTGCTCAAAACTTGCCAAATCCGGGCGCTCTTTGTGAGGAGGAGAGCGATCCGGTACCCAAATGACTCGATCAAGATTAAATTGACTCGCAGCCGTCTCGGCTACCAACACGTGACCCCAGTGAACCGGGTCAAAAGTCCCCCCCAAAATCGCTATTTTCCCCATATTTCCCCAAAATCAGGATTAATACAGACATCGCGCCACTTTTATGTTTATACACTTTTAACCGTAAGCTCTATCGCTTTTCGACTGATTCGACTAACTGCATAACTTGGTATATATACAATTAAGTGAGAATACATATTATCTATAGTTGAGTTGCGATCGTGTCAATCTCTGACTTTCAAGAAAAAATGACCGTACAACTAGATAAATGACTACAAAATGAGCGAAATTTTGTTGTTCGTGGTAGTGTTTGTAAATCCTTATGGGTTTTACCCTCAATCTTGGTAGAAAGGTTGTGGGGCTTTTGCTGCCGTATCCCAGCACAGCAGGCGGATCGAAATAGAAAGAATGCAGGAGTATGCAATCACCCAAAATTAGTCTATTGACCCCGACCCCAGACCCCGTTTTCTGTTACCTGCAATTTTCGAGCTGTGACTGTTCCGGAAAACTACTCGGTACTAAGTCATATAGGATACAAGACAAACATCTCTACAAGTCCCGCAAATCTAGGGACGCGCAGAGAATTTTGTACAAAATCTCTAGCGAACTGTATCCTGAAAAAACAATTCTTGATATGATATCGCGTGTTATTGGCGTGGTGTGGTGTGTGAGGAGCAAAGATGCCGAGTTCTGTTGATTTTAGCGGTAGACCATTTCATTTCATCGGCATTGGTGGGATTGGGATGTCAGCCCTTGCCTACATTCTAGCTAAACGCAAGTTGCCTGTGTACGGCTCCGACATTAAATCGAGTCACATAACCGAGCGCTTGCAAGGAATGGGAGCTCATATTTTTTGGAGTCAAGACGCCAGCAATTTTGAATTATTTCAAACGGCCCTCAACGGTAGCAGTCCCGACTGCGGGCAACAGGAAAGGGCAGTATCCTCGATAGTCGCGGGTACGGTAGGGACTTCTGTCGCGACAGCCAAAGCTCTCCAATTGAACGGCAACGGTTCAAGCGCCCAAGCAATTCCGGGATTGCCTCAAGTAGTATGTTCGACGGCTATTCACCCAGCAAATGCCGAATATCGAGCTGCTTTAGATTTGGGCTGTCCGATTTTTCATCGATCGGATGTGTTGGCAGCGTTAATTCAAGATTACCAAAGCATAGCCGTAGCCGGGACTCATGGCAAAACTACTACTAGCAGCTTAATCGGCTTCATGCTGATGGCGGCGGGTCTAGACCCGACGATCGTAGTAGGAGGCGAGGTAAATGCTTGGGAAGGCAATGCCCGTTTGGGGGAAGGGCCCTACTTAGTGGCCGAGGCTGATGAATCCGACGGTTCTCTCGTTAAGCTGGTAGCCAAAATTGGCATAGTGACGAATGTGGAACTGGATCATCCAGACCATTACGATACCCTTGACCAGGTAATAGACACATTTAAGGTGTTTGCCCAAAACTGTCAAACCTTGGTGGGCTGCATTGACGACCAAATCGTCAAAGACTGCCTTCAGCCTCATGTCAGTTATAGCTTGCAGCCAGACAGCGGTGCTGACTACACGGCTTCGGGCGTGGAGTACGGAGCAGAAAGCACCAAGGCCCGGATTTGGGAGCGAGGAACTTTCCTAGGGGAAATGGAGTTGAAGTTGCTGGGCACACACAATCTCAGCAATGCACTAGCTGCGGTAGCAGTGGGCCGATTGTTGGGGTTAGAGTTTTCGGCCATTGCCAAAGCGATTGCTGGCTTTGAAGGAGCTCGCCGCCGTTTTGAGGTGCGGGGCTTTCACAATGAGATCCTGTTTGTGGACGACTACGCCCACCATCCTAGCGAAATTCGTGTCACCTTGGCGGCGGCTCGCTTGCGGATCGAAGGTAGCGAAAAAAATCCCAAATCCCGAAGAGTGGTTGCAATTTTTCAACCCCACCGTTACAGCCGGACTCTTACATTTTTGCCAGAATTTGCTCAATCTTTTGGGGATGCTGATTTGGTTGTGGCTTGCGATATTTATAGTGCTGGGGAACCAAATTTAGGAGAAATTAGCGGGCAGCAAGTTGCTGATTTGATTGCTAAAGAAGGCCGAGATGTTGAGTTTGCGCCTTCCCTAGAGTCAGTCACTAAGTTTTTAACCAAAAATCTGCAACCGGGGGATTTGGCTCTGTTTTTGGGCGCTGGTAATCTGAATCAGATTATTCCAGAGGTTATGGCTTTTTATCAACAAGCCGATCGCCCCGATTAGCTCGCGAACTGAGTAGAGTTGATCGACATTATGGCGTGGCACGTTGTGCCGAAACTTCTGTCGGACGGCTCGCTCAAAGCGGCCACATAAGTTAGCTAAACGAATTTTCAACCACGTCTTCGAGCGAAGGTATTTTTAAGGATTTTCAAGATGGTGACTATCTCGAATGACTCCTCTGTTAAGGACAATCGGCGAGTGTATTCTCCTATTTCTTTGCGGGGAACTGATTGCAAGATTAATTCCCAAGTTTCGCTGGCGGGCCTGACTTCCTTCCGAGTCGGTGGCCCGGCCGAGTGGTACGTTGCTCCCCGCAGTATGGAGGCTTTGCAAGCGAGTTTTGCCTGGGCACACGATGAGGGGGTGCCGGTGACTCTGCTGGGTGCAGGTTCTAATTTGTTGGTGAGCGATCGGGGTTTGTCCGGTTTGGTCGTCGGCACTCGCTACCTGAAACAGGTGAATTTTAATCCAGAAACAGGTCAAGTTACAGCGGGGGCGGGAGAGTCAATTCCCCGCCTCGCTTGGTTGGCGGCTAAACGGGGCTGGAAAGGTCTAGAATGGGCAGTCGGCATACCGGGTACGGTGGGAGGGGCTGTGGTCATGAATGCAGGCGCTCACAGAGGGTGTACTGCTGATATTCTAGTCAATGCCCGCGTCCTATCCCCTGGCGGTAAGGTGGAAATTCTGACTCCCCAAGAGTTGGAGTACCGCTACCGGACTTCGGTGCTGCAAGGGGGCGATCGGCTAGTAACAGAAGCGACTTTCCAGTTACAGCCAGGATTCGATCGATCGCAAGTAATGGCAGAAACTAATGACCATTTCAGCCAGCGGCGGACAACTCAACCTTACCACTTACCGAGCTGTGGCTCAGTCTTCCGTAACCCTGGCCCCAAGACGGCAGGTTGGTTCATCGAACAAGCGGGACTGAAGGGATATCAGATCGGCGGCGCACAAGTGGCTCAGCGCCATGCTAATTTTATTCTTAACTGCGGGTCGGCAACGGCCAATGATATTTTTCAAGTGATCCGCCACGTTCAACAGCAAGTCGAGCAGCGGTGGTCGCTGTTGTTGGAGCCAGAAGTTAGAATACTGGGAGAGTTTCCCTTCTAAGGCATCATTGAAGTAATACGGAAACGGCAGACTGCCAACCCACACACCATCAAAAAGTAGTTATGACAAAATCAGGACAAGGATTTGGCTTCGGCCTGGGAAAAATGAAAGAACTGACTGAAGCTTTCAAAAAAGCTCAGCAGGTTCAAGAAGGAGCTAAAAAGCTCCAAGAAGAGTTGGATGTAATGGAAATTGAGGGAACAGCCGGCGGCGGCTTGGTCAAGGTTTTTCTCAGTGGCAACCAAGAACCCCGCCGCGTGGAAATCTCACCGGATGCCCTCGGTGAAGGTGCTGATGTGGTTTCTGAACTCGTCACGGTGGCGATGCAGGATGCTTACGCTAAGTCTACGATGACGATGCGGGAGAAAATGGAAGAACTCACCGGTGGACTAAATCTCCCCGGTTTCGGTTAGTCATTAGTCATCAGTCAATTGTTGACTGTTGACTGTTGACTGTTAACTGTTGACTGTTGACTGTTGACTGTTGACTGATTAAACTTTCTGGAAAACCCCTATACTAAGGTGCGTCGCTGCTCCATGTTCGATAGAACTTGCAGATTGACTCTGAAAGCGACGCACCCTACAAATTAGCAGTGTTGACTGACTAATAACTAATAACTAATAACTAATAACTAATAACTAATAACTAATGACTAAATTATTATTTGTCTGCCTCGGAAATATCTGCCGATCGCCCTCAGCAGAAAATATAATGAATCACTTAATTGAACAAGCTGGTTTGAGCGATCGTATCACCTGCGATTCTGCCGGAACTGCTAGCTATCACATTGGCAGCCCCCCTGACAGGCGGATGGCATTGGCGGCCAGGAAGCGAGACATTGAATTGTTAGGCGAAGCCCGCCAATTTATCAGGAAAGATTTTGAAAATTTTGATTTGATTCTGGCGATGGATCGGGATAATTATCGCAATATTCTTGCCCTGGATGCGGCTGGAAAGTATAAAGATAAAGTGCGGCTGATGTGCGATTTTTGCCAGAAATACGACCTTAAAGAAGTGCCAGATCCTTACTACGGTGGCCCGGAGGGATTCGATCGAGTAATTGATTTGCTGCACGATGCTTGCGAGGGTTTGTTGGAGTACGTTGTCAGTCAAGAAAAATTAACAGTTGGCGGTCAGCAATCAATTTAAATTAAAAAAGTGCCTTTTTCCGCCCGAATATTAGCCATGCTGTAGGGGGGACAACGCTAACAAAACTCGTAACTAGGGAGATCAAAGTTGTTCCCGCTCCTCCTCCCAAGATGATACTGGGTGACAAAGAAAAAGTTAAACTTGTCAATACAAAATGGGGAGAATTGATACTCAAAGCCGCAATTGGCAGCAAAATAGATGGATACCAAGGCATTAGCCAAGGTGTAGCAAACAAAAACAAAGTGAGAGTCGTCCATCCAATATCTGATACCAAATTAATTTCCGAATATTTTTTGCGGAATAATGATTTAATTAACGTCCCTGTATAGTAAACAATCCAGCTTAAATACGCAAAATATTTGACTAATAATAGAATACTTTTCCTAGTTTCAACACTTACATTGGGCAAAAAATTCAGAAATAGATTGATGCCATGGTGAAACGATCGAGCGGTTGCCCCGGCGGTTCCCGGATTTAAAAGACTTCTCCAAGCTGAAACTGTTGGCAGAAATGTATAAGTTATCACCGTGATAATTAATAAAGAAAGCAAGACTGATGCTGCTAAATCTTTCCACCGACGCTGCTTGCATAGGAAAGCAAAAACTAAGGGTAGCCAAATTATAGGTAAGGTTTTTACTAAAAAACCTACCCAAATTGCCAAAATTGCCAAAACATAACGTTGGTAATAAATACATCCTATTAAAACGATCAATGTATTGGCAAGAAGAACGTCAAGGTGAGCATTAGCTATTTGCTCGTTCAATAGCATGGGATTGACTAAATATGCCAGTGTTATGAGGTTACGGTTTTCAGAATTTATTAGCAACCGCCAAATTAAGTAGCCATTGAGCGTGTGTACCAACACGCAGATTATTTTAAAAATATAAACGGCTAGTAAAGGGCTAATTGGTATAGCAAGTGCTGATAGGGCAAAAAAGAATAAAGAAACGGGGCCGTAGGTAGAAGTTTGCCCCCAGTGGAGGAAGGGAGATACGTTAGAAATTAAGGTATCGGAATTATTCAGGTAAGGATTAATTTTATGTAAGCTCATCGCTCCGTAATGCAAGTACATATAAATGTCACTGCTTTGGGGATAAGTTATGAGGGCCAGTGCCAGAAAGGGGATTGCATACTTGCAAATATCTAGAAAGCTGGAACTTGTCTGTTTTTTTTTAATTAACCAAATAATATATGTAACCGTTGCTATCAAGTAGGAACCGTTAATTATAAGTCGGATGGGGCTGAAACCGCTGGTAGGGAAATCGTTATAGTTGTCTCCACCCTGTAAAACGCTGTAATACTTGGTGATTCCCATAGAGGTCATGGCCATACAGAAAATTATGGAAGATGCTAATGCTGCAGCATATAGAATTTTCTGATTTTTTAAGTAATTGTTGACCATGATGTTATTTATTTAGTGTGGTAAGTGCAGGTAACTTTCTTCGTTGGCAGTTATCTGACTAAATGATGTTCCATCGCAAAGCGAACGAGTTCTGCTCGGTTGTTACTGTCAGTTTTTCTGAATAAGCTGCTGACGTGCTTTTCGATAGTTCGAGGGCTGAGGTGAAGTCGGGAGCCTATTTGAATATTAGAAAGACCTTCTGTCAGCAAATCTAGCACTTCTCGTTCTCGCTGGGTCAAAGTCGGGGCGTTTTCGCTTGGAGATGCCCGTGAAGCGGAGCCATCCCGTAGGGAATCGCCTGTGTTTGACTTTTGAGTTAAAAAATCTTCTTCTGGCTTGTCATTGGCTCTGCTGCGTGCCTCTGTTGGCGTCGGTTCTGGTTCCGGGGAACGAGAGGGTGCCTGAGCGATTAGAGCGTAGCGATCGAGCAAAGAGCGAATAACCGCCCCCAACTCCTGGAGTTCAAAAGGCTTAGCCAGATAATTGTCGCACCCCATCTGATAGCCACGAATCCGTTCCTGCGTGCTCGTGCGTTCCGTCAAAAAAATCACCGGCAGCAAGCGGAAAGCGGGACGAGTCCGAACTCGTCGCACGAATTCGTAGCCATCCATCTCGGGCATTGTAATGTCGGTAACAATCAAGTGGGGCTGAAATTCATCTACCAAGCCTAAAGCTTCTTTGCCGTTCTCAGCAGCGATTACAGAGTATCCGGTAAATTCTAGATAATCGGTAATTGACAAGCGAGTCGCGAAATCGTCGTCAGCAACCAGAATCGTTAATGGCATGGGGGAATTAAAAATTAAACATTAAAAGTGAAATTAATCACTTTTAATGTTTAATTCTACTGTTTAATTCTCTTGATAACTTGCAGTTAAAGTAGCCGGTTGTCCTAATTTGCCCTCCAAAGCTACGCCGCGCCCGTTGGCTGCCAAATGCCGCAGAGTTTTGTAAATTGTCTCGATTTGCTCTGGTCTTCCTGCTTTTTTTGCTATTTCTGCTACAGACAGAGGTTTTTGGGTGTCTTTGAGCACTTGTAGTACCCGTTGCTGCAAGTCCAATACAGCAGCGGCTGCTTTTTTGCCTGCTTCAACCCCTGGCTGGTGATAGGCATTGACATTCACCAAGGAACCGTAAAAACCTACGGCTCTTTCGTAGAGGGCGATTAATGCTCCTACTGTCCGAGGGTTGACTTGGGGAATTGTGACAGTAATGGAATCTCGGTGATTTTCGTACAAAGCTTGTCGAGTTCCCTGCAATAAACCCGACAAATAATCTCCGGAAGTGACGCCGGTTTCTACTTCTGGGGAAATGCCTTGTCTGTCTTGCAAAACTTCGATAAATGTTAGGAAGAAATTCGGCACGCCGTCTCGCAGTTGCTGGACGTAGGCGTGTTGATCGGTGGTGCCTTTGTTGCCGTAAACTGCGATACCTTGATGAACTGTGTTGCCGTCTAAATCTTCCTGTTTGCCGATCGATTCCATGACTAATTGCTGCAAGTAGCGGCTGAACAATAGCAGTGAATCTTTGTAAGGCAAAACTACCATATCTTTTTCGCCACGTCCGTTGCCAGCAAAATACCAGGACATTGCTAACAAGGCGGCGGGATTGTTTTTAATTTCGGTGGTTCTGGTAGCTTCGTCCATGACTTTAGCGCCGTCTAGCATCGCCCGAATGTCGATGCCTTGCAAAGCGGCTGGCAAAAGTCCGACTGCTGACAATTCGGAAGTGCGTCCTCCCACCCAATCTGCCATTGGAAAAGTGGTAATCCAACCTTCGGATTTGGCTAATTTGTCTAGTTGGCTGTCAACTCCGGTGATGGCAATTGCTTGTTTGGCAAAATCCAGTTTTTCGGCGGCGAAGGCTTTTTGAACTTCGATCATACCGTTGCGGGGTTCGGGAGTGCCGCCGGATTTCGAGATAGTAATTACTAGGGTGCTGGCGAGTTTGTCTTTGATTTTGTTAAGGATGCGATCGATCCCAGCCGGATCTGTGTTGTCGATAAAATGTATTGCTAGGGGCGGAATGTCTGGGGATAAAGCTTCGGAGACAAATTGGGGGCCGAGGGCGGAACCGCCGATGCCGATCGAAATTATGTCGGTAAATTGCGGAGCAAAGGGCGGTTTAATATCGCGGTTTTGAACCTTCTTGACAAATGCTTCGACTTGTGATATGCCTTCGACTATTTCTTGTTTTAATTCTGGAGTGGGAGCTAAATCGGGGTTTCGCAGCCAGTAGTGGCCCACCATGCGCTTTTCGTCGGGATTGGCGATCGCACCTGCTTCTAAAGCTGCCATGTCTTTGAAAGCTTTGTCAAATTTGGGCTTCAGTGCTGCTGCGAAAGCGTCATCGAATCCCATGCGGCTGATATCGAGGTAAAGTCCCAATCCCTCGTGATAGTAAAGCCAGTCTTGATAGCGTTGCCAGAGTGCTGCGGCGTCCATAGGAATTCTCTACAATTTTTTTAATGTTCGATCGGCGTCGTCAGGAATCCACCAATTGTAGTTTAAAACGATCTGATGTACGGCTTTTGCACAATCCCAATAAATTTAATCATTAGTCGTCTGAAGGCAGCCGGAGCCGAAGGCAGGCAGAGCTTTTGGCAGAATTAAACAATAAAAATATGACTCGGGCAACACTCTTAGTAGGTAGATCCCTCATTAATGGTCACACCCCATAGATAGATTGAAGCGCCACAGAGATTTAACTGTGGTCGGCGTTGGCGTTTGAGTTCTGGTTTCACAATATTCCAATTCCGGCGATCGGGATGTGTAAAATAGGCATTGCCGTGAGGTTAAATATACTTTTAGCTGCCACTCAATAATCGGCTAAAAATATAGTTAACAACTGTCAACTATCGGAAGTGTAGTATAATATACAGATATTAGAATTAAAGTGCGATCCACTATGCTTGCTCTATCTCCCGAATTAAAAGAAAGGTTAGCAACTCCGCTCAAAATTGGCGATTTTGAAGTTAAAAGTCGCGTCCTGCAATCGCCATTATCCGGCGTTACCGATTTGGTATTTCGTCGCCTGGTGCGCCGCTACGCGCCGGATTCGATGATGTACACGGAAATGGTGAACGCTACGGGTTTGCACTACGTGAAGCAACTGCCGAGAATTATGGAAGTTGACCCAAACGAGCGTCCGATTAGCATTCAATTGTTTGACTGCCGGCCGGATTTCTTGGCAGAAGCGGCCCAGAAAGCAGTGGCAGAAGGAGCGGATACTGTTGATATTAATATGGGCTGTCCGGTTAACAAAATTACTAAAAACGGCGGCGGTTCTTCTCTGCTGCGAGATCCGGAAACAGCCGAGGCAATTGTGCGGGCTGTTGTGGAAGCGGTTGATGTTCCTGTCACGGTGAAAACTAGGATTGGTTGGACTGACAAAGAAATTAATATTTTGGAATTTGCGAAGCGGATGGAAGATGCGGGAGCAAAAATGATTACCGTGCACGGCCGCACTCGATCGCAAGGTTACACCGGCCCGGCAAAATGGGAGTGGATTCGCCGAGTTAAAGAAGTTTTATCGATTCCTGTTATTGCTAACGGGGATATTTTTTCAGTGGAAGCAGCGATGCGATGTCTGGAAGAAACCGGCGCCGATGGAGTGATGTGTTCGCGGGGAACTTTGGGCTATCCTTTTTTGGTGGGAGAAGTTGATTATTTCTTGAAAACTGGTGTGGAAAAGATAGCTCCGACACCAATTGAACGGCTCGAATGTGCTAAGGAACATTTGCGGGCTTTGTGGGAATATAAAGGTGAAAGCGGTGTCTGCCAAGCGCGCAAGCACTTAACCTGGTATGCTAAGGGTTTCCCCGGCGCTGGGGAATTGCGGGGCGTGTTGGCTGTGGTAGAAACGGTTGAACAAGGTTGCGATTCGATCGATCGCGCGATCGAGCAATTGCCCGCATAAACCTTACCCGCAGATGTCAATTAGGGATTACAGAAACAAAATTCACCTCTGCGGGCTAAGATTTAAGACACAGTTAAAAATTTGTGTGTGGGGGAAAGCATGGATTCGTTAAAAGGGCGAGATTTATTAAGTCTGGCAGATTTAAGCATAGATGAATTAAATTATTTGCTGGATCTAGCAGCCAGTTTAAAATCGGGAATGGTCAAGCTGAAACGCAATAAAGTTCTCGGCTTGTTATTTTCTAAAGCTTCAACGCGAACGCGGGTAAGTTTTACGGTGGCAATGTATAAATTGGGAGGGCAAGTGATTGACCTTAATCCCAACGTTACACAAGTCAGCCGCGGTGAACCTTTGGTAGATACAGCCAGGGTTTTAGACAGATATTTAGACATTTTGGCGATTCGGACTTTCGAGCAAAAGGACTTAGCAACTTTTGCCAATTATGCCAAAATCCCTGTGATTAATGCGCTGACAGATGACGAACACCCATGTCAAGTGCTGGCGGATTTAATGACAGTAAAAGAGTGTTTTGGCAAGCTAGAAGGATTGACCATGACTTATTTGGGCGATGGCAATAATATGGCAAATTCGCTGATGTTGGGCTGTGCAATGACGGGAATGAATGTCAGAATTGCTTGCCCTCAAGATTTCCAGCCGAATGCTGAGATAGTCGAAAAAGCTAAGAATATTGCTAATGGAAAAACAGAAGTTACTGTGACGACGGACGCAGAAGCTGCTGTGAAGAATGCTCAAGTCATTTATACTGATGTTTGGGCGAGTATGGGACAGGAAGAGGAAGCAAAAATCAGGATTCCTTTGTTTAAGCCATATCAGGTAAATGAACAATTGCTGAAGTTAGCAGATAAGAATGCAATTGTATTGCACTGTTTGCCCGCACACCGAGATGAAGAGATTACGGATGACGTGATTGAGGGCAGTCAATCGCGCGTTTGGGATCAAGCAGAAAATCGGATGCACGCTCAGCAAGCTTTGCTGGCTAGTATTCTGGAAAGCGATTAGGAATTAGCTAAAAATTAGTCTTTCAAGCGGTTTTTAATAGTCCCTTTAGGGTGGGCTAGGAGCAACGGCCCACAAGAAAGTTTAATTTTTGTGGAACGGGCATCTTGCCCGTTCTTAATGGGTTTTCAATTCGATAGAATAGGTGGCAACATTGCCTAAGTTTCGATATTGAAAGCGGGAAATTCGATCGGTGAAATGCTCGCAGTTTCCCCAAGAATTACTTCGCTTTGATACCCCTCAACTGCGGGTTCTCGAAAAACGTGCAATTGTCGATCGCCCACATTTAATACCCAATAATCGGCAATTCCCGATCGCGCGTAGATGTTGTCCTTAATTTCGCGATCGTAAGCTAAGCTGCTGTCTGCTACATCAATAATTAAATATACTTCTGATGGAGTCGGATGGTGAGTGGCGCAGTCAAACGGATCGATAATAACTACAGCGATATCCGGTTCTGGTTCGGAATTGTCATCGAGGGCGATCGGATATTGAGTACAGACAGCAGCCTGGTCTGGTTTTCGAGAATTTAGCGCAACAGTGTCGCCGTGCGTCTAGTAGCACAAGTATGAGCAGTTCCTTTCGCACTCATTTTGATAATATTTCCTAAAATTAATTCACCTCGCTCCTCTGGGTGAAAAAATCCCATCTCTCCCAGCATCTGATATTTTTTAACTGTCCATTTGTGGATCGTAAAAGGGGCTTCTGTTATCAGCCTAGTTTCACCAAAAATATCGCAATTCCATCCAGGATAATTTGATTGTAGCTGAGGTAAAGTATGCAGCGGTAATCAGATCAGGATTGTGCAGCCTCTCTCTGCGATCTCTGCGCCCTCTGCGGTTAATAAAAAAACAATAAAGTGATTCAGGTTTCGATCGCAGAATGGGCATAAATTGCCAACTGCGATCGATTTCGCAAGTTTAACCGATTCAGTAAATGAGTGACATGAGTCTTCACTGTTCCCTCAGAAATAAACAACTGCTGGGCAATATCTCGGTTGGCTAAACCTTTACCAATCAACCGCAATACCTCTTGTTCGCGCGGGGTTAATTGTGCCACTGCAGGGAGTTGTGAGAGTTGAGTAGTAGGTGTTGGAGTCGTAGGTGCTGCACAAAATCCTGTTATTAGCTTATCCATTAAACCAGGAGCCAGTTGAGTATAACCCGATTGCACCAAACGAATTGCTTGTGCTAACTCTTCCGATGGCATATCTTTCAACAAATAGCCCTTGGCTCCGGCTCGCATCGCATCAACAATATATCCATCGTCATCAAAAGTAGTTAAAACCAAGACACTCGTGTTGGGAAATGACTGACAGATCAGGCGAGTTGCTTCTCTACCATCCATCACGGGCATTTTTAAATCCATTAATACAACATCGGGTTGGAGAGCTTCGACTTGCTCTATGGCAGCTTTACCGTTGTGGGCAATTCCAATCACTTCTAAATCTGATTCTAGGCTTAACATAGCCTTGAGTCCTTGGCAGATAAGCTGCTGATCGTCAACTAACAACAGACGAATCATGGGATATTCCTAAAATGTATTATCCCATGATAGTTCTTAATTACACAGACAAAGAAAAAACGCCAAAAGAGGTTACGTTAATTTTACACTTTGTTACATCAAGTAATTTATTTTCGCCTACCTACTTAACGGCAGGCTAACATCGATTCTACACCCCGCTCCGGGTGATGTTTCCAGGTGAAACTCTCCGTTGAGAGAAGCAATTCGCTCTTGCATCCCTCGCAATCCAAACCCGCCAGTACCACTTTCTAATTGGAACCCCCGCCCGTTATCTTCAAGAGTCAAAAGCACTCGATCGCACGTTGTTTGCAATTGCAGGCGAACCTCGGTAGCTTGGGCGTATTTGCAAATGTTGGTCAACGCTTCTTGCACGATGCGATATAGCGTTTTGACAACTTGAGGTGGTAACACAACTTCCACGCAAATGCTGCTGGTAACAGTGACACCCGTACTCTGGCGAAAGTCTTCCATCAGCGAGGCAATCCCCTGTTCCAAGGGTTCTTCTGCCTCTGCGTCTGCCCTTAGCGCATTTACCGATTGTCGAACTTCTTTCATCGCCACCTTACCGAGTCGCTGGGCTTGTTCCAAAAACGGTTGTGCCTCTATTGGGTCATGTTGCCAGAGTTTCATGGCGGTTTGCAGTTGAATGTTGAGCGAAGTCAAGGCGTGACCCAGGGAATCGTGAATCTCTCTTGCAATGCGATTGCGTTCCTGAACCGCTGCTAAATCTTCTATTTGCAGGGCATATTCCCGTAGCTGTGCGTGGGCTTGCGATAGTTGTTCCTGGGTTCTGCGTTCTGCTAGTAAGGTACTGACCAACTGCGACACGAAAAATAGCCCCAATCCAAACATCAACAATTCTGCCGTCTGGTGCATCCAAATTTGCTGTTGCTCGACATTAGGCAACATTAGGGGTATCACTCTTTGAAGATACTGAACTTGATGAAACATATACATTACCAGCGACAGACCTGCCACAATCCATCGACCGGGGGATTCAAATAAAAAACAACTGCGAATTAAGACGATTAAATACAGCGTCGGTAGGATATGGAGATATCCCAAGGTAGTTCCGTAGAAGATCAGACCCATTTCGATCGCCGTATAGAGATAGCGAAACGAAGTTTTGCCCGCAGGTAAGATCCATCCCATCAAGCCCAGGGAGATCAGGATCAGAATGTGCTGTACGGGAAGACTTTGACGCTGCCACGCTTCGATGGCGGCCATCACTCCACAACTGCCTAACATGATCCATTCGGTGTACAGCAGAAAGCGAAATGGTTGAGGTTGGGTTTTTAGTAGGGATGCGATCGCAGTCATGGCAGGGGCTTCCAGTAGTTCTGGCTCTCAAATATTCCCCAAAAATACTGCAAGTCAGAGTGAATGTCGATAAAACTCGGCAATTTTCTAACTTTCGCTGATGCCACCCCTCGGAACTATGACTAAAGTTATAGCCGATCGGGATAGGAAGCGCGAACATCGGATTCGGCAGTGATGGGCGATCACAACTTTTGGCAGATGAGGGGGCGATCGAAAATATCTATTTCGTTGATGTCAGAATCGAGACGTTTTTCAGATGTGTTGAACTCGGTTGAGTTCCTAAGATTGTGACATAGCAAACCAAAGCAAACAGTTTTGATTTTGCTGAATACTTCACTTAATATTTAGGAGCAACGAACATGGCTGTAATTAATGGAACCAACGGCAACGACAATCTGAACGGTACTGCTGCGAGCGATACCTTGCGGGGATTAGACGGAAACGATAATCTGTTTGGCGGTTTTTTTGGGGACGATCTTCTGGATGGTGGAAACGGAAACGATACAGCGACCTATCTGGGATTTGGCAATAACATAAATGCTTCATTAGAGACGAACAAAGCAACTTTTTTTGGAGGTAGCGGGACTTTCATCAGTATTGAAAACTTAATTGGCGGTAACAATCAAGATATCTTAACTGGCAACGGTTTTGACAATCTGATTGATGGTGGCCCTAGCGGTGACGACATCTCGGGCCGGGCGGGGAACGATCGCCTACTTGGTGGAGCCGGATTCGATATTTTAAGAGGAGAATTAGGAAATGATAACCTTCGAGGTGGCGACGATACGGATTTGCTAGAAGGTGGCGATGGGTTTGATTTCCTAGCTGGCGATAAGGGCAACGATACGATGATTGGTGGCAGCGGAGACGACAACTTTCAATGGGTGGATGGCGACGGCAGCGATCTGATTCAAGGCGACAGCGGTCGCGATAACTTGTTATTCAACGGTTCGATCGCGCAAGGGGATAATATTGATCTCACCCAATCGGGCTTGAACATTGTATTGCAGCGCACCAATCTCGTCCCCGTAACCTTAACAACCACAGGCATAGAGAGTTTCAATGCAATTAACGGTGGCGGTGGCGATGATGTGTTAAATGTCCGCAATCTAGGCGCGACAAGCGGTGTCGAATTTATCCAATTCACGGGGGGAGAAGGCAACGATCGCCTGAATACAACTAATGTATCAGCAAACATCAATGCTAGTGGTGGTAACGGAAATGATATTCTCGTAAGCAGTAACGGGAACGACGAGCTATTTGGTAATGGAGGAAGTGACGTTCTTTCCGGGGGTAACGGGAGCGATCGAATTACAGGTGCCGAAAGAGGAGGAGGCAAGGGTGAATTTGATGTGCTAATTGGCGGTGCAGAAGCAGATACTTTTGTGCTCGGAGAGCTCGGGCAAATTAATTATGATGATGGCAACGGCTTGTTAGACAATGCTGCGGACTTTTTCAATGGTAACATTGGCATTGATGGTCTGAGCGATTTTGCCCGCATCTTAGACTTCAGAATCGGTGAGGATGTTATTCAACTGGGTGGGTCGAGCAATAGCTACGTGCTCCGACCCGTCCCTGGTTCCCTGCAAGGAGGGAGTGCAGCTCAAGATGTGGGAATTTTCAAGAACAATGGATTTGCACAGCCCCTTGAGTTGATCGGGATCGTTCAAGATGCACCCTCTGGTCTAAATATCAACAATTCAGCGCAATTTAAATTCAGCTAGTTTTCAGGCGATCGCACTGCTTTAAGTTTGAATCGAGTACGGTGTTGTGTGGCACAAAAAACACACAACACCGTTTGGCGATCGACCCAAACATTGCCCGCAGTTTAATATTGGGGGAATACCAGAAACGCCAGCCGTTGTGGCTTGAAATTTAAGATATTGTCAGCTGGATCGGGCGCTATAAGATAGTTTGCGGTAATAGTTTCAGCCTAACTTGTTTTCATGCTGTCAGCTTAAAGCGTTTTCTGGCAGTCCGGGGTTTAAACCCCTGCCTCATAGCTTAAGGAATGAGAATTAAATAACTTAGAATTTTTATGGTTCTTGTGGGCTCGGCGTCCCGCCCGTCCAGAAAGGGCGGGCTAAGAGTGTCCAACCCCTACTTCCGACAAACTTGTGTAAATTATTTAATTCGCATCCTAAGTCGGTTAAAACCGACTGCAATTATTAGCATTATTATTTAAATGAATGTTATAAATAGATTATTCATGAATTAGTAAGGTACGCCATAAGCACCTTACTAACCCTGGGGTATTTCCGACTAAGCTGACACGCTACAAACTAGCAAAATTTACTTTTGTGACTTCACCTGCGGCAACATTAACTGTTTTTTGAATTTGACTTCCGTCAACTTTCAACTGATAAGTTCCCGGAGAAAGCTCGATCGCCCCAAACCATCCTTTGCCATCGGCGCGCAGTTGACGCACCTTGGCAGCAGCATCGATCAACTGCAATGTCAAGCTCGCACCGTCGCAAGTTTGAGCGCACCGCTGCAAATTTCCGGCGATCGCACCTGTAGTCGGCCGCGACTTCCAAGGCATATCGGGAACGGCTGCTGCTGTCGCCCACACAGGCTGAGTTTCATAGGTTTTGCCCGTCGCAGCATCAACGTATTGACTCGGCTGCGAAAGCGCCGTGTAAAACAAATCGTTGCTTTGGGGAACGTATTTCCAAGGCTGGCGGGGCAAATCTCCGCTGCCGCCCGATCGCAGTTCGACATTCGTGTACACGTTGCTGCTAGCGTAGGAATAGAGCACCGTACCCGCTACGTGATTTCCTGTCGCAGAAGGCGCTTCGGCGCGACGAATCTGGCCTAGGGTATCTTCGATGTAGTTGAGGTAATTGCCGGGGCCGATCGCAATTTGGCGGTTGTACTGGTGGTCTTTGGCGAACTCGATCCAGTGGTCATAAGCGAGTTTTTGCGATCGTTTGTACTCGCGCTGGTAAGTCATCGGCATCGCCATGTCTACGATCCCTTCTTCCAGCCAAGCGCGCCAATCTTGCAATACTTCTTTGTAGGGCTGCGTTTGATACCATCCTGCATCGTTTTTCGGGCCGTCTCCCCAGGCGATCGTGGCGGCGGTAATTTTAACGCGCGGTTTGATTGCAAGGCTTTCTACATAAAGCTTCCGCACTAAATTTGTCACCTGATCGCGCCGCCACTGCATCCACGCGGGATCTGTGGGTGCGGGTTTGCCCGATCGACCTGTTTGCTGATTGAAACGGGCGATCGCAGTCGGATTGTAGCCCCAAGTCGGCCCGCCGTAGCGCACATAATCCAACTGTACGCCGTCCACATCGTAGCGCTTCAGCAAATCCAAATAAACAGAAACAGTATAATCTACGGCGTCTGGATGGCCGGGATCGAGATAGCCTTGGGCTTCCCCACCGTAAGTCAGCATTGCCCAATTGTCGCTGCCGGGGGCCGAAGGCCCGTGTTGTTGCCAAACGTGACCGGCAGGTAGTTTGGTGCCCGAAACCACCGGCAGCGTCACCATCCAAGCGTGTACTTCAATGCCTGCGGCGTGGGCTTTGTCAATCAAATCTTGGAGGGGATCGAAACCCGCCGGAACGTTGGGATCGAGGGTGCGGGGTTCGATCGCACTGGTGTAAAAAGCATCGCCACGGCGGCGGACTTGGGCGACGATCGCGTTGGCATTTGCCCGCTGCGCGTCTGCGATCAATTTTGTGACTTCTTGAGGGGTTTTGAAGCCGGGGTTGAAGGCGTCCACCCAGAAGGCGCGAAATTCGGCGGTTTGGGTTTGCGGGGGCATAGTTGCGATCGCGCGGGATGGGAAGTTTGAGAACCAACCAGGAGTCAGCAGAAAACTAATTGTTAAGCCAATCAGGAACAAGCTTGACAAAAAGAATGTTTTGGTATTTCGCATCAGAAATGTGTGAGAGAGCGTTTAACAGTCCTTTACGGACTTTTAGTTTGAGCGTCCGCTTGACATTTTCGCACAATGGTACATTAAGTGGGCAAATAAGTAAAATCGGTATTGCAAAACACACGCTTGCAGAAAAAATTGATCGGGCCTGTTAGCAGTTGGTAAACCTAATTAAACGTCAAACGCTATTTTCTGGATACTTTCTTGAACTGTGAAGGATACGGAGAATTTCTACGTTTTCTTCTTTTACTCGATAGATGATGAGATAAGAGGTATTGGAAATGACAAGTTCTCTAGTAGCTTCTACGCGACCAACTCGACCCATAAAAGGAAATTCGGCGAGTTGACCTACGGCACCCTGAATCTTTAAAATTAATTGCCTTGCTGCCTCTGGATCGTCTTTGACAATATATGCGTGAGCCTGTTCTAGATTTCGCAAAGCTTGTCGCAGCCACTTAATTTTCATTAGTCAATTTGGCAAAAACTGCTTGGACTTCATCATCGCTGGTAAAATCTCCCGCGTCTGCCTCGGCAACGCCTTTATTAATCTCATCAAGCAGCCATTGATAGATGTCCAGGTAAGAAGCGATCGCTTCGTTTAAAACATAAGTTAAATCGCGATCTGTGACAGTAGCGATCGCCTTCAGCGCCTCTTTTTTTTCGCTATCAAGGAGAAATGTAAAACTTTCTTGACTCATGGCTGCCCTTTGCTGTTATGGGAAGAGAGTAAACTGGTACTATGATAGCGTATAGATTCCTATTTTGGCGCAAATAAACTGAACTCGCGATCCTCTTCGAGGGCTTCGCTAACGCACTTTTTGAACAAATGATACTACCGCACTTTCAAACCCTAGCCCTGCCGCCTGACAGCAATTTACTCGATCGAGTAGATGGCTGGCGCCAAGAAGCAACCCGAAAGTTGCAGCAAAGCCAGAGAGGAGAAAAAGGACAATTTTTAACACCTTCCTCCGTTGCAACTTTGATGGCGGGAATGTTTGAATTTAACTGTCCCGATATATCGCTTTTAGATGCCGGTGCAGGAATTGGTTCCCTGTTAGCAGCCGTTGTTTGCGAACTTTGCCAGCGCCCAAAAAAACCGCACAGCCTGCACGTTACAGCTTATGAAATTGACCTTATTTTGATTGAATACCTCAAGCAAACTTTAGAATTGTGCAGTATAGAATGTCAGCGTTTTGGGATATCTTTTACCTGTGAGGTCCGCGAAATTGATTTTATTCAAGACAGCGCCGATATGTTGCAGCCCAATCTATTTACACAACCAGTAAAACGGGAATTTACCCATGCAATTATCAATCCTCCCTATGCCAAAATAGACGCTAAATCCCAATCCCGAACCTTGCTGCGTTCTATAGGACTAGAAACCAGCAATCTCTACGCTGGCTTCACAGTTGCTGCTGCTCACCTGCTCAAACCAAACGGTGAATTAGTATCGATTACTCCCCGCAGCTTTTGCAACGGTTTATACTTTCGAGATTTCCGCAAAGTATTCCTTCAAATGATGGCTTTACGCCAAGTACACATCTTTGAATCCCGACAGTTGCCATTTCGCGATGATGCGGTGCTGCAAGAAACTATTATTGTGCGCGCCACCAAACAAATAGAACAGCCAGATACTGTACTAATTACCTCAAGTGGCAGCGCGGACGACGACCTGGTTTTGTCTCACCAACTGCCCTATACCTCCCTAATTAATCCCAATGATTCCGAGCAATTTATTCCGATTTTACCGGATTCTGTCAGCCAGAAAGTAGTCGAGCAAATGGCTCAATTTACTTGCACACTAGAGGAACTAGGCTTAACAGTTTCCACCGGAAAAGTTGTAGATTTTCGTGTTCGCTCTGACTTGCGGCTAAAACCTGAGAACGGTACAGTTCCGCTGATTTATCCCGCCCACTTCTCGGCTGGCGGTGTTGAATATCCCACCGCCACGAGAAAGCATCAAGCTTTAGCTGTCACGGAAAAAACTGCTGCACTCCTCGTACCTAACGAACATTATGTTTTGAGCAAGCGCTTCTCCTCAAAGGAAGAGAAAAAGCGAATTGTTGCAGTTGTCTGGGATGCAAGTAAAATTAATAGTTCTCGCGTGGGTTTTGAGAACCATTTGAATTACTTTCACCAACAGGGACGCGGATTAGACCTCACCCTGGCGCGGGGATTGGCAGTTTATCTAAATTCGAGTTTGGTAGATGAGTTTTTTCGACTGTTCAATGGACATACTCAAGTTAATGCTACGGATTTACGCACTTTGAAGTATCCTAATCGAGAGCAATTACTTTTACTTGGCGCTCAAATAAGAGAAATATTTCCTACACAGCGGGAGATTGATCAACTTGTCGAGACACAACTGCTGAAGGCGACAAATCCGTTAGAAAATAGCCCCATGACAATCAAGAACCGTATTGATGAATCTCTAGAAATACTTGCAGCGCTGGGTTTTCCAAAAGGTCAGCTTAACGAACGTTCCGCCTTAACCCTTCTGGCTTTGCTTGACCTCAAGCCAAAGGATGCTTGGGAATTGGCAAAATCTCCACTTCGGGGAATCACACCAATTATGGAATTTATGGAGCAGCAATACGGTAAAAAGTATGCGCCAAATACGCGGGAAACGGTGCGTCGCCAAACGGTGCATCAGTTTCTAGATGCAGGTTTAATTGTTGTTAATCCTGACAGTGCCGAACGTCCGGTGAATAGTTCAAAAACTGCATATCAGATAGAAGAAAGTGCTTTGGAACTGCTGCGAACTTATGGCAGTTTTGATTGGGACAAGAATGTTCGTGCTTACCTCGTTCATTTTAACGGAGAAAATCTTTTGCAGGCTTATTCAAAAAACAAAAATAGTTTTGAGTCAAAAGGATGCTAAAATTCACTGTTTATATGGCTGCCGCTGGCATCGGAATGACATATACTGTGATGCCAGGGGTTGAATTGACCGGAATTGTCGATCGCACTCAGTAAATCAAATAAGTAACTAGGTAAAATATCTCTGCAATGGAAAAAAAGCATAACGCTGGATTGTGGGTATCAGTATTATACTTCGCTCAAGGTCTCCCTTACACCGTCGTTAATTTAATGTCGGTGATTTTTTTGAAAGGTATGGGAACGAGCAACGAGCTCATAGGATTGACAAGTCTTTTGTCTTTTCCCTGGGTTTTAAAAGGTTTGTGGGGCCCGGTAGTTGATTTGTATTCCACCAAACGCAAATGGATTTTAACAACCGAAATCATTTGTGCTTTTCTGTTTGCTTTCCTAGCTTTTGGTGTATTGACGCCGGCACCGATTATTATATCACTTGTGATCTTTACGGCGATCGCCTTTGTGTCAGCTACTCACGACATCGCCATTGACGGATTTTATTTAAACACTCTAAATAAAGACCAACAAGCACTATTTGTCGGGGTTCGCAACACGGCTTATAGAGGTGCTGTCATTGCCGGTAGCGGTTTATTGGTTTTCTTAGCCGGGAAACTAGCTGAAAACCATTTAGTCACAGGAAATACAGGCGACACCAAAATATATCAAAACATTCCACTGTCACTTTTCGGTTCGGATTTTAGCGTGTCGGCGCTTAACTACGGATGGGCGACAGCCTTTGGCATTTGTGCGATTATGTTTGTGCTGATATATCTCTTTCAGCGGTGGTATCTTCCCTATCCTCGAAATTACGATCTGGAATCCGACACCCCCCAACGAACAACCAGCTTTATCGAAGCCTTTAAAACCTATTTTCAGCAAGATAAAATAGGTTGGATTGTGGCTTACGTCTTGATTTTTCGCTTGGGCGATGCCTTGACGTTTAAAATGGCTCCTCCATTTTTGATGGATAAAATTGAGAAAGGAGGATTAGCAGTTTCTACGTCGGATATGGGCTTATTATCCGGTACTTTAGGGGTAATGTTTCTGTTAATAGGAGGGTTGCTAGGCGGCTATTTAATTGCTAAACAAGGATTGAAAAAATGGATGTGGCCGACGGCTATTCTGCAAAATTCGACTAACGTGCTTTATTGGCTATTGGCTATCAATCAACCGGGGATTGAATGGGCTTATGCTGTAAACTCGATCGAGCAATTTACTTACGGACTTGGCGTAGCTGCCTATACAGTGTTCTTGATGCGGACTGTCCGCCCTGAATACGAAGCATCTCACTATGCAATTACAACTGCTTTTATGGCCGCAGGAGTGCTGATTCCGGGCGTTTTTAGCGGCTACTTGCAGGCGAGTCTCGGTTATCAAAATTATTTTTTGATGAGCGCGCTGGCTGTGATTCCCGGTATGCTGACGATTTTCTTTCTGCCCCTAGAAGATGAGAAAAAATTAGCATCCATGCCCAGGCCTGGACTGGACGATTTCGATTAATATCAAGTGCGATCGCTATAACTATAATATTCGGGCGGGTCGGGTTTACCAATGTCTGCACTACTTTTGGAGATTTCGGTCAACCCCTCCCTACAGGAATATTGATGTTTGTAATCATGGAATGAGTATAAATCAATACGCTTGGGTTAGCGCTTTCAGACGAATTTCATTTCACGCATTTATGAGAGTTCCAGACTTGTGAAAGGAAATCAGATTATTCTTACCCCAAGCGTATTGGAGTATAAATTATGTGCGCTTGCGTTCATAAAATAAGGACACAACAATGTTGTGTCCCTACCGAATATCTGTATTGCCAGCCGCCAACTAAATCGCAATAAAATCACTAGCTGTTAGCGGACTACTTGGAATGCCAGGAATACTGGCAAGAACTTCGCCATTACGGGCCAGTTCAATCGTCGTTATAAAATCGCCTGCAGTAACCCTCACTTGGTTGAAGGTCAAACCTCCGCTCAAACCGATTAAATCTTGACCCTTTTGAAAGTCTACAAGTGTATCTGTACCGGCACCTGCTCCTAACACCAATACGTCGCGTCCAGCGCCACCAATTAAGAGATCCGCACCCATTGCGCCAATGAGTGTATCGTCTCCTTCTCCACCGTTCAAGTTATCATCTCCTTTGCCGCCTAATACCAGGTCGTTGCCGCTGCCACCGCTGATAATATCGTTGCCTTTGTTGCCACTGAGAGTGTCGTTTCCCCCATTGCCAGTGATAATATCGTCCCCTGCAAAACCTGATGCTGTATTGTTGGCATCGTCGCCTACTAAATTATTAATTTGGGAGAGTTCGAGAGCAGTTTTCATAGCCACAACGTTTGCTAAAAATGAGCTTCCCGGAGTGGTTCTTAATTGCTCTAAACTGCTGCGCGATTCCAGCGAGCTTGCCAAGTCGGGCAGTGCAAAGTCTAAGCCAGCTAACAGCTCTAAATAATCTGAATCTAGGAAAGTGAAATCAGGGCGGTTCAACTGGTCTACAGAGATTTCTCTCTGAGTAAAGCCTGGAGGAGGAGAAGTTAACAAACCGCTTTGGGTGTGCTTTTCCAAGACAAGTAGTGGGTTGACAATCGGGTTAGTAAATGTTTGAAGAACTACTTTTCCGGGGAGAAAAGCTTCTCCTCCCAAACTAACAAAATCGCCCTCAACTACGTAGTGAGTTACATTTTTTCCGGGGCCGACTTTCTGCTTGAATGTATTGACTGTACTCTGAGCAACTCCGGGAGAATTGAAGGTGACAACATCTCCGATAGTAGATGTAAATTCGGTGGCGGCTAGTTGCGTTATGGCGCCGCCTAAGCTGTGTCCGAGAAGGTCTGGTGGCAAGCGGCTGGGGTTTTTGGCTGTATCTTGACTGATTTCTGTCAACCAATTTCCTAATGCTTGTTTGTTGGCTTCAAATTGGTTAAAACCGGTGCCGCGCGGGTCTGCGTTGGCAATATCGTCTACGGGCGAGTCGGTGCCGCGAAATACTAAAACGGCCGGTTTGTCTGGGGTGGTGGAAATTAAGCCGATCGCGTGAAATCCAGTTCCGGGATCGTCAAAGGTGCGATCGATTTGGTAGCCAGCAGCACTCAAGCCTGTTTGAACTAAAGTTTGAAACTGGGGCTGGTCATCTATGTAAGCAAGTTGCTTGGCTATAGTTTCGTAAGCGGCGGGGGAGGAGGGCATATTTTTTTATTTCCTGTCGTTTGAGGGGGAATTAGTTTTTAACCTACTTAACTAAGTTTACTATAAACTTCGTTTATTGACCATATTAATTGGTCATTTTTATGGGCTTTTTAGGGGCAAATTGATAGAGATTTTTTAATACAAAAAAACTCTCGCTACAAAACCCAGGCAGGTTTTGCGCCACCAAAAATACAAATTTTGAGCACCCTAAAGCTATACAAAATCTACCCGGGTAATAGCGCTGGCACCTACGCCTCTGAGAGTAGCAAGAATTTCCCCAGTAGCCGGGATAGTAATTAAAGCTCCGTCAACACCTTGAGTTACTATAACTTGAGGAAAAGTTAGACCCCTCGACAGTGTAATTAAATCTTCACTATCTTGAAAATCTAAAATCACATCTGCTCCGCCGCCGGATTCCAATACAAAGCGATCGCGCCCCGCACCACCAATTAAAAAATCGTTGCCAAACTCGCCGGAAACCAAATCATTTCCGTCGCCACCCTCCAAATAATCGTTATCTCTGCCGCCGTACAAGAAATCGTCGCCATCACCACCGATGATGCTGTCATTACCTCGATTGCCTCTGAGAGTATCGTTACCGCCGTTGCCGATAACTGTATCCTCTCCAGGGCCGCCGGTAGCAGTATTGTTCCGAGCGTCGCCTGATAAATAATTCGGTTGCAAGGGAGCTAAACCGTACTGCATTTGTCTGATTAACTGCACAAAAGAAAATTCTGGTGCTGTTCTCACACTCTCTGCACCGCCTCTGCTTCTGATCGCTACTGAGACATTTGGCAGGGCAAAATTCATCGCACCGATAAACTCGTTAAAATCGGAATCGTTGTTATAAGTAAATTCAGGACTGTTTAATTGTTCTACGGAAATTTGCCTCTGCAAAAAACCCACGGGCGGAGTAGTTAACAAATTTTCAGTTCGATGTTTTGCCAAAACAGTTAAGGGATTAATACTCGGATCGGTAAAACTTTGGATAAATACTTTACCCGGAATAAATGCTTCACCAAACAAGCTGACGAAATCTCCGCTGACAATGTAGTGAGTGACATTTTTGTTGCCGACTCTGCCGAGATTTCTCCGAAAACTGGTGAATGTATTCGCGGAGACTCCCGGAGAGTTGAAAGTAAAGATATCTCCGGTCAGAGATGTGTATTCGGTTGCTACAATTTGAGCGACTGCTCCGCCCCAACTGTGTCCGATGACATCTGGCAATAATTTGCTGGGGTTTTTACCAGTATTTTGACCGATTTCTGTGAGCCAATTTTTGATATTATCTTTGTTCTTTTCAAATTCAGGTAAACCAATGTCCCGCGAGTCGGAAAAGATAGCGTCGCCGTCGATGAAGTCTGTACCTTTAAATACGAGGACGGGCGGGTTTTCGGGATTGGATGAACCGAATCCGATCGCATAAAAGTTGGTTTCTGGGTCGTCGAATATGCGATCGATATAGTAGCCATTAGTATCTAGGAAAGTCGAAACTTCATTTTGCGCGCTCGGCTTTTGATTCAAAAAAACAATTGATTTAGCTAGAGCTTCATAAACAGCAGGCGAGGCACTCATAATATTATATTTTCTGTTCGTTGGTATTTGCGAGCGCTCAGGCTTGAGCTAATTGTCCAATGGCAGCAATTATAGCTGACAAGATTTGTATGGTACACTTGATAATATCAACTCAAGAATTAAGTTTTTGCGGTTATGGGTATCATTCGTCAATACATTGCTCCATTAATAGCGGTATTAGTATTTTTCGCGGCTCTGGTAGCAGTCAGTGCTCGCATATTTTTGCCTGGTGACATGGCTGCCCCGGCACCGATTGAGGAAGCGATCCCCCAAAAGCAAGCGGCAGTAGTCAATCCAATGTTCTTGGGGCTAAATGATGCGGCTCTCCGTGTCCGCTGAGCTGATGTCTGCTCAACTAATACCGGGTTACTGGCTGCGATCGGGATCGGGACTCGATCGAGCAAAACTGGTAAAATTTATGCACCGGACTTACCGAGAGCTTTACCCGGATGGGGAATTGGGACATTTGGCTCAAACTGTCGAGCAGTATTTTTCTAACCAGACGCCGGTTTGGTGGGTAGAGTGCCAGAAAAACAGCCAGGAAGAGGCAGAAATTTTGCCGGCGCTTCCCTCGCAGTATCTCAATCCCTCATCTCAAGCCCAAAATCTGACATCGGTTGTCGGATGTTTGTGGTTGGGAAATGCGATCGACCAAACCACCGGAGAACGCTATGCTCACATTTTTTTGCTGTACGTAGCACCGGAACATCGCCGTTTAGGAGTCGGTGCAGCTTTAGTTATTCATGCTGAAAATTGGGCGCGGGAAAGGGGCGATCGGCAAATTGGTTTGCAAGTATTTCTCAGCAATCAGCCGGCGGTGAATCTCTATCAAAAATTAGGCTATCAAAGTCATTCCGTCTCGATGCTCAAGTCTCTTTGAAAAATAAATTCTACTGGTTGGGAATCAGGGCTAAAGTCCTGATTCATCCAAATTATGAGGACTGAATTCCTCACTACCAACTTAAGTAAAAGCAGAGATATTCGTTTGTAGTAACTCATATGTTGCACCATTCTCAATTAGCCTTTTATGAACAGGCTTTTGGGCCTGTTCCACAAAAGATAAATTTTCTTCTTGTGGAACAGGCCCGAAAGCCTGTTGCTGACAATGGTGCAATATCGCGCGCACCCTACAATTATTGACTGCTGACTGGTGACTGCTGACTGAGTTGCTTAGGAGCATCCTCTGTGCGGTAAAGTTTTTTTATGAACAATAACGACTACTCCAACGCCCTTGATACTGACACGGAACTGGAAAGCCCTTTGGATCAATTTGACGAATCCGAACCCCCGCTGCCAGATCCAGAGGAAATGCTGCCTTTGCTGGAATCCCCGGAACCTCAGCACCGGATGATTGCGGCGCGGGCTTTTTGCGAACTGCAGGACGATCGAGCAATTTCGCATTTAATTAATTTATTGAGAGACGGTTGCCCCTTGGTGCGAGTGAGCGCGGCTTATGCGTTGGGGCGAAATCCGAGTCCCGATGCTGTGGAACCGCTGATTCTTCAGCTTAATCGCGATTGGAACGGTTACGTTCGCAAAGGGGTAGTTTGGGCCTTGGGAAATTGCAGCGACCACCGCGCTTTGCCATCTTTAATTGATGCTCTGAAAACTGATATTTCGGCGGTGCGTTTGTGGGCGGCGAGTTCTCTGGGTCAAATGGCAAAAGTTGGTTACTATGTGGTGATTGCGGCGATTCCGCCGTTGATTGAAGCGCTGCGGGGAGATGCTGTATCTGCTGTGCGAAGTAATTCAGCTTGGGCGATCGGGCAACTGGCTCGCGAATTGCCGAATAATATAGTGTACGCTGGGGCGATCGATGGTCTGATTGAAGCTTTAGAAGAAGATGAAGATATGGGCGTGCGGGAAGATGCTAAATCTTCGCTCTTGCGAGTTGGCGACCCGCGCGGATTGCAGATAATTGAAGACTTAGAAATGGAAGGACTTTTGTGATTGAAACGCCCCAATTACTAATTACCCATTACTAATTATGCCTTTCATCAGTGCTAAAACAGAATTTGGTTTCAAAAAAATCTTTGGTTCGCCCCAGAGCAAAGACATTTTGATTAGCTTCCTCAATGCTATGCTCTATGACGCACAGCCAACCATTGAAGACTTAGAAATTATTGACCCTTACGCTGCGCCGAGCGTTACTGGATTAAAAGACACTTACCTGGATGTTAAAGCCAAAATTACAGGCAACAAAACTGTGATTATTGAAATGCAGGTAATAAATGTAGAAGCTTTTACTAAACGGGTAGTGTACAATGCCACCAAAACCTACGCAACTCAACTCAGACCCAGGGAAGGATACTCTAAATTAAATCCTCTGATTGGTTTAACAATTACAGATTTTATTCTCTTTGAAAATACAGAAAAATTTCTCACCCATTTTGTATTTAAAGAACTCGAAGAAAACTTCGAGTATTATAACAGAGAAATCGAATTAGTGTTTGTCGAACTGCCCAAGTTTAACAAAGAACTGGAACAAGTAGAAAACCTAATTCAAAGCTGGATTTATTTTATAAAAAACGCTCCCCTATTCGATGAAATTCCCGAAAAATTTGCATCAATGCCCGAAATTCAAACAGCTTTTTCCATCGCCAGCAGAACTAATTTAACCCTTAAGGAATTAGAGGAATTGGAAAAGCGGGAAATGTTTTTTGAAGACCAACGCGGTGCTGTTATTAAAGGGATGCAAGAAGGTCGCCAAGAAGGTCTAATTGAGGGGCAAACAGCATTAATCCTGCGTCTACTCCGGCGGCGCACTGGCGAAATCCCACCAGCAACTAAAACTCGCATTCGGCAGTTATCTCTCGAACAATTAGAGGATTTAGGAGAAATCTTGTTAGATTTTACCAGTCAAGAGGATTTGATAGCTTGGCTTGACTTGGCTTCAGCATGAATTTATAACTTTTGCACTCCTGATACTAAATCCGGCTTTAATACCCCCTTCATTCTTTATTTCCTGCAGGCGGACTGTGTTTGTGTAATAGCGGTTTCAACCGCCGAGTTTCTAATCTAATAAGTCGGGTTCCCGACGCACAATCATGTCATAAAGCGGTTGAAAGCTAAACCATCCCATACGGTGAGACCCTACTTGCTGCTGTGTCAAACGCGCACATTCTGGCTTGATGAGAATTGGTTTTCCCGCTGCTTCGGCCATTAACTGCGCTTGACAAGAACGTTCCATTGCAATAAACCACCAAGCCGCTTCATCTACTGTTTGACCTACTGTTAAAAGTCCGTGATTTTGTAAAATAATAGCTTTTTTCTCACCTAAAGTTTTGGCGATGCGTTTAGCTTCTTCGATTTCCAAAACAACTCCGGTGTAATCGTCAAATAAAGCTTGGTCTTCATAAAAAGAACAAGCATCTTGCGTCAGGGGGTCAAGCAGGCGGCCCAAACTCGACCAACTTTTGCCGTAGGGAGAATGAGCGTGGGCTGCTGCGATTACGTCGGGGCGGGCGCTGTGCACTTGGGAATGAATGGCAAATGCTGCTTCGTTTACGGGTTTATTTCCTTCAACAACTTCGCCTTTGTGGTTGACTAAAATTAGGTCGCTGACTCGAATTAAACTAAAGTGCATCCCAAAGGAATTGACCCAGAAATGGTCTAGGTGTTCGGGATCGCGGACGGTGATGTGTCCGGCAATTCCTTCGCTGAATCCGAAGCGGGCAAATAATCGGAATGCGGCGGCTAAACGCTGTTTGCGGTGGCGGCGTTCTTCTTCAACTGAGTTGAATGTCGGGGGTTGAAAAGTGACTTTGGGGATTTTTATTGCAACCATAGATTTGGGAATTGGGAATTGGGCATTGGGCATTGGGCATTGTTAACCGTTGACTGTTAACTGTTAACCGTTAACCGTTAACTAATGACTACTGACTACTGACTACTGACTACTGACTACTGACTACTGACTACTGACTTTATCTTCGCTGAGACGCAAACCTGCTATGTTTTTGCAGTCGAAGGTGGCGTTGTTGCCGGGGCGACGTTCTATTAATTCGATGATTTGTCCGGCGGGGTTTTGCAGAAACCACTGGGTTAATGAGCCGTAGTCTAGAGGACGCTCTGATAGCGGTTTAAAGTTTTTATTTTGCCATATTTTAGCAGCATTCTGCACGTTTTCGACTCGAATCGCGACGTGGTGAACTGCTGCTAATCCTCTTTCTTCCTGGAAACGGTTTTTTTGGTCGCCGGCTGCGTGGGGCGCATCTAATACTACTAAGCCGCCCGCTGGCATTAATAAGGTCATTAAATGCAGCCACAAGTCGGAGGGAACATTAATGTTTTCCGCACAAAAGTTAATCGGGAACAAGTCGGGGCCTTCAACTGTTTTGGCGCCGAAGGGGTAAAAAGATTTGGCGTAGTTTTCGAGTTCGGTGCGGCTAGGAAATGTGATGACAAAGTGGTCGATCGCAACTTGTTCGTCGTACAGGTGTGTTTCAAACGTCCAGGTTGTTAAATATTCGGGAGTGATAAATTTGGGGTTGAATTCCAGCAAGCCATTTTTTTCGATGAAAGGTGAGTCAAGATGGCCCTCAAGGTTGCGATCGAACTTTAGGGTTTGTAGATTCAAGTTTTTCATCTGTATTCGCCGATGTTAACTCCGCAAAACTGCGAATTGTGTCTACAAGCTGAAGTTGACACACATTTGGTGCGCCTTAATTCAAAAATAACACAAAACTTAATATTGGTAAGCCGATCGCCCGATCGCAACTCCCAAACCTTTATAGAGCAAGTATTCCCCAATCTAAAATCGTATCATTTGCCGATCGCGTTCCCGGCCAACCACGCCGTAGTCCAGGCACTTTGGAAGTTGAAACCGCCCGTCACGCCGTCGATATCCAAGATTTCGCCGGCAAAGAAAAGTCCGGGACAGCGGCGGCTTTCCATTGTCTTAAAATCTACTTCTTTGAGGTTGACACCGCCGCAGGTGACGAACTCTTCCTTAAATGCGCCTTTTCCGGCAATCTGATATTCGCCTTGAACGAGTTCTAGCAGGAGGCGATCGAGGATTTTGTTAGATAAGTCTGCCCAGCGTTTTTGCTCATCAATGCCGATCGAACTTGTCAAACGTTCCCAGAGGCGGCGCGGCACCGGAAACGGACAGCTAGAGACAATCAATCGGTGCGACAACTGCGACTTCACCGCTAGCAGTTGCTGCCGCAAAACTTCCGCATTGTACTGGGGAAGCCAATTAATCAGCACAGATGTTTTATAATGGCGATCGTGCAAAAATCTCGCACCCCAAGCAGAAAGTTTTAGTACAGCAGGCCCGCTTAAACCCCAGTGAGTAATTAGCAAAGGCCCGCTTTGTTCTAATTTAGCTCCCGGCAATTTCACCTTAGCATTAGGAACAGAAATTCCGGCTAAATCTTTGATTCTGCTGTCGGAAATATTAAAAGTAAATAGAGAAGGAACAGGCAGTTCTACAGTATTACCTAACTCTTTTGCCCACTTATAACCCGAAGGATTGCTGCCTGTAGCCAGAAGAATGCGATCGCACTTAAAACTCTCCCCAGACTTCAACTCAATTTCAAATCTAGGGGCGGTGTCCCCTTGTTCGCCCTCTGCGTTATTCCCGGTTAATTTCTTTACTGAAACGACTGCATCACCAGTGCGAATTTTTACGCCTGCATCCTCAGCAGCCCGGATCAAACAGTTAACAATTGTCGCCGAATCGTCTGTGATCGGAAACATTCGCCCGTCTTCTTCTGTTTTCAACTTCACACCGTGACCGGCAAACCATTCTACAGTATCGCGGGGTTGAAATCGAGTAAAAGCACCGCGCAGAGCTTTCCCACCTCTGGGGTAATTCTGCACTAAAACACCAGGGTCAAAACAAGCGTGAGTAACGTTGCAGCGCCCGCCGCCAGAGATGCGAACTTTTGCCAGGAGTTGCCGGCCAGCTTCTAGTAAAGTGACGCGGGCTTGCGGGTAGGTTTTGGCACAGGTAATTGCACTAAAAAAACCCGCAGCACCGCCACCTATGATTGTAATTTTGAGCATTCGATCGGACAAATTTTTTCTCGCTTATTCTGGTTCAAAATCGGATTTTGCCGCCCCGCAAATGGGACAAACCCAATCGTCGGGGATATCTTCAAAGGCAGTACCGGGAGCTATGCCTCCGTCGGGGTCGCCTAGTTCTGGATCGTAGACGTAATTGCAAACTGTACAAACGTATTTTTGCATTTGCTTAACTTAATTTTATATTGTAAGCCTATAGATTGTACTTGACAACGCAACCTAGTGCAATACCAATTTCAAACAGTAATGAGACTTTTCGTAATTTCCAAGTTTTTACGAATTAATATCGTTTCCGGTAGTACCGGAATTATTAGCCAAAATTAGGACACGGCAGTGCCGTGTCCCTACAATATTATTTTCGGTAGGGACACGGCAATGCCGTGTCATCTATATCATAAGGAGTGCAACCGGAATTGATATAAGTTTTGCACCATCTTCAAATCTAAAATCTAAAATCTAAAATCGTCAAAGCCTCCAAAACCGCAGTTCTAGAGGCTTGATTGTATTTTTTATTAGTTTACTGCGATTGGAAGACTAGACTTTCGTTAAAGGCTTAGTCCAAACGCCGCTTTCATCTTCTTCGTACTGCTGGTGAATGGCATTCCAAGCGGTGTGTTCCGCTTGTATCGAGTCGTTGCTTTCATCAAATGCGGCGTTGTAGGATTCCATAAAGGTTTTTTGAGCAGCTTCCGACAGGTGCGATCGCACTTCTGGAGATAAGTCTGCCGGACTATTGCAGCGACCTTTGACGGCGCGCGGCAGCGTCATTTCGCTAACTGAAACTTCTTCGCCACCTGCACTTTCTAGCAAGAGTTGAAATTCGCCCGATTTATCTGCGGGAACTTCTGCCATCACGAGAAATTCGCCTGCTTCAACACGGGTTTGATAGATAGTTGCTTTGTCTTCGGGCATTCCCAAAGCGACTAAAGCGGAAACTAGACCCGCACCGGCCGAACCTGCGATCGCGCCGCTAGCAGCACCCAACAGTACAGCACCCAGCGGGCCCGCCGATACTACTGCACCGACAAAGGGAATAAACAGGACACCGACGCCTGTTAGCAAACCCAAAAAAGAACCGAATAAGGAACCAAAAATCGCCCCGCTTCGGAGACCGCCTAATATCACATCTTTTTTAGTAATAAAGCCGGCAATTTTAGTTTTAGATTGAAAGTTTTTTCCCATTACTGAGATGTGGTCGCGGGAAACTCCGCGATCGAGCAAGCGCCGAATTACGCCGTCTAATTGTTCTTCTTCCTTAAATACGGCTGAAACTGTGCGTTCGGCTAAATATTCCTCGGTCATTTTTCCTCCTTGATGGTTTTTCGATTAGTTGTGCTGGTTTTCAGTATAGGAGCACACCGCAGGGCGATCGCATCAACCGCGAGATAGAGGTCGATACGAGCCGATATACTTTGAGGATCTATCAAAAGAGTTAAAGTTTTTTTTAAGTGCGATTGTTCATCTATGATTCGAGATAGTTATTCAGATAATATAATTTTTTAATCTTGCTATCTTATTCTATCTTAAAGGCTTAAATTTTATCGTAAATTCCGATAGCAAGCGCTTTCCATCAGCTTTTTGGGCTGCTAGATTTGCCTCAATTTTGTCTGGCTTCGCCTAATATTAGGCTAGTAGACCATAAATTTGCGAGCGAGTCAAATGCGGTTTTTAATTAATGATTTTTTCTGGAGTCAGCCCAGCATTAAAATCAATAGCAATATTTTTTACGGTAATTCGGGTTGTGGCAATGGGGGGCGGCAGTCGCAAGTTCCCGGCGTGCGGACAATTAGCGTTCCAATATCAACGGCAGTTGTCATATTTACCTCGATTGAGTTAACTTTATTCTATTGTAACGCAGCTTCATTTCTACCCGATCGCATTTATCAAGGTTAATCAATGCCATTAGCACCCCTGTTTCCTGTCGTTCATCCCATCCTCAAATCTGCTTTTCCCAGATGTCTGTGGACGGGAGATATCAACAGCCGAGAAATTGCCCTCACATTTGACGACGGGCCGCACCGTCAGCACACACCTCAACTTTTAAAAGTTTTAGATAAATACGACATCAAAGCTAGTTTTTTCTGGCTAGGTTTTTGCGTGGATCGGCATCCAGAAACGGCTAAAGAAGTGTACGATCGCGGACACTGGGTCGGCCTCCACGGCTATCAGCATATATCGTTTCCCAAACTAAAAACCCACGAACTCAAACAAAGTTTAGAAGACACGCAGAAAGCAATTGCCAAAGCTTGCGATTTAGACCCAAAATTAATCCTGGACGTGAGACCGCCCAATGGCATTTTTACGCCGCGAACATTAGAGTTATTGCAACAGTGGGAATATCGCCCCGTAATGTGGAGTGTCGTCCCGGAAGATTGGGTGCGACCGGGGGTGAGGAAAGTTATTAGTCGCATCGTGCAGCAAACTGAAAACGGATCTATTATTGTACTGCACGACGGCTATTGTGGCGGTGAAGATGTTGCAGCTTCGGCCGATAAAATAATTCCATTGCTTTTGTATAAAGGTTACAAATTCGTGACAGTCGATCGGCTGTGGGAACAGACCAACATTCAAATAACAGGAAATTAAATCCATGAAAAAAACACTGTTTGTAGCATCTCTTTGTTTGGCGAGTGCCGGATGGGCGATCGAGCTTTCTCCTGCTTCCCTAAGTGCAGAAACTCCACTTCTAGTGCAGCAGCCAGCCCCTGGCGTATCCGCGCCTGTCGCCAACTCCAAAACCCCACAAGTGGAACTGCTAAATCCGGGAGTGGAACCACGACAGGAACTGCGTTTAAAACCAGCTATTGATGTCAAAGAAACAACTGTGATGACCGTAAAAATGGATATGGAAATATCCGCATCCGGTCGGTCTTCGCCTGGGGCTAAAATTCCAGTATCGGTGATGACTTTCGAGACAAAAGTCACTAAAATTGATCCCAATGGCGATATTCACTACGAGTTTGCTTATACTAACTCAGATATCGCCGACGATACTGGAAATATGCCGCCAGCCGTCCGAGATGCCATGCGTTCCGCACTCAAAAGCATGGTGGGAGTGAAAGGCTCTTTCATCATGGACAATCGCGGTTTTCATAAAGGAGGCGACATTATTTTGCCCGAAGGAGCTGACAACAACCTCAAACAAATGGTTCGACAAATGTCTAAATCTCTAGAACAACTAGCCTCGCCGCTGCCTGCCGAAGCAGTCGGAAAAGGAGCCAAATGGCGCGTTTCTTCTTCCTCTGATTTCAGTGGCATGAATGTGAATGAAATTGCTACCTATGAATTGGATAGCTGGCAAAATGGGGTTGTGTCTCTGAATGTAAGTATAGAGCAGCAAGCCAACCCCCAAAATCTTACCTCTCCCCAACTGCCTGCTGGAACTACCCTAACCCTAAAATCTTTTAGTTCTCAGGGTCGGGGAGCAGCCACAATGCGCTTGGATAGATTAAATCCTTTTCGCTCTACTGTGTCTATTAGTTCAAATAGCGAAATGAGTGGTAAAACTGCTGGCAGTTCTGAAGAATTAACAATCACAACAAAAATGGCGATGGAGATGACTTTAGAGTCGAAGTAAGCTTTATTATAGGAACTCGAAAAATTAGGGACACGGCAGTGCCGTGTCCTTGGTCGTCGGTAAATTTTTAATAAATGGTATTAAATCTGGTTAATATAGCTGATATTATATAAACAAAGTTTCCCCAAGTTTGGAACGACAATTTGTAAGTAGAGGAGTCTGTTCTATGATTCGATCGCACAGACGGCAAGCTATTATCGGTTTAGTGGTAGCCCTAGTGATAATCATCGGAAATTTAATGTTTCCGGGTCTGAATGTAGCGCCGGCATTTGCTCAAGCCAAATTTAAGGATGTTAACAACCATTGGGCGCAAGCTTGTATTGAGGAGTTAGCAGATAAAAAAATTATCAGTGGCTACTACGAAGACGGCAGTTTTCGCCCGAATCGCCCCGTCAGCCGCGCTGAGTTTGCGGCGATGGTTCGCATGGCTTTTCCCGATGCCAAAACCGTCCGAGCTCCGATCGACTTTGCAGATATTCCTACAAATTACTGGGGTTTTAAAGCAATTCGAGAAGCTTATCAGACGGGTTTTATGTCTGGATACAGTGGCAGTATCTTTAACCCCACTTTGAATATTACCCGCTGGCAGGCTTTGGTAGCTTTAACCAGCGGCTTGAAATATACACCTACGGGGTCGGGGGCTGAGATTTTGGATGCGACTTTTGAAGATGCGCGGGACATTCCCGAACTAGCTAGAAGTGCGATCGCCGCCGCCACAGAAAAACAACTTGTGGTCAATTATCCCGCCGTCAAACAGCTAGAACCTACACGCAATGCTACTCGCGCCGAAGTCGCAACTTTTTTCTGTCAGGCGATCGCCAAACCCGGCCAAACTGCCTTAGTTCCTACCCAATATATTGCCCAAGTTCCGGCGAATATCGGCCCGCCGAGAACAACAGAAACCTCGGAAGCGGGGAAAGTTCGGGCGGAAGTTTCTTTCGTAAAAGAAGCAGAAAATGCTAAAAATCTCCGCATCAGAATTATCCGCGACGGTAAAAGTTTATTAGAAGAACCAGTGCTGATTCCGACTCGCTCTCTAGTAGATAACCCCGACCAAAGAGCCAGCGAAGAAATATCAGAAGGACGTTTTTTATCGCTACGAATCCGTGATTTAGACGGCGATAAGGAACCGGAAGTGCTGGCAGATTTAGTCTCAACCAAAAGCGGCGTCCGCTGCTGCAATTATTCGTTTATTTACCGCTACGACTCGGCAGCTAACAAATACACTCATATCAAGCATTTCTGGGGCAATGTGAGTTACGAAATAGTCGATTTGGGCAAAAATGATCTCCCAGAGTTTAAGAGTCAGGACGGTAGATTTTCCGAGGCTTTTACAAATTACGCTGATTCTCGCTTTCCGCTGCAAATTTGGCAGTACCGCCAAGGTAAAATGCAAGATGTTAGCAAACAGTATCCGGTGGAAGTATACACAAATTCTGCTGAGCTTTGGCTGGAATCTAACAAGCGTCTGAGTGAAAATGGGGAGGTGAAAGGGGTGTTGGCTGCCTTCATGGCGAACAAGTATGTCATGGGCCAGGAGGCGGAAGGTTGGCAGTTGTTGGAGAGGGTTTATCAAGGGCGCGATCGCACTCAATTCTTTGGGAAGTTGCGGGAGTTTTTGGTAAGTACGGGTTATGCCAGTAAGTAGACTTCGAGGTTTTTAACTGCAGATGAACCCGGATAAACGCTGATAATATCTGTAGGGGCGGGTTTGAATAATAATATCTAATTCCTATTGACAATATTACTAAACCCGCCCCCCTACAACAGATAACCCACGTCAATTATTCATCAAATTTCTCGTCACATATTAATTTGTTTAAATAAACTAAATTTCCTCACAAGGTGTGAAGAAATGCAAAGGGCTGTCGCTTTTTAGACCCTAAGCTAAAATAAAGATAAAATCTCAGATATTTAATCACTGAAAATGGTATATCCACCTGCACCTTGGAATCTGCAAGGTTATGCTGTTCAGACTTTACAATTGGTAGATGTGGCACGAGTGCGCCCCTTGGTTCCCTCTGAGTTAGAAATAGTCTCTTTATTGCCCGGAAAAACCCTAGGTGGCATTTATATATCCTCCTACGGGTTGGGTTCGGTGATGGAGTACAATGAGTTAATTGTAGTTAGCGCGATCGCCAATTATGCAGGAAAATGGGGCGCTTGGATTTCCCACATCTACGTAGACAATCCTAACTCGGTAGCCGGCGGACGCGAAATTTGGGGGCTTCCTAAAGAATTAGCTCAATTTAGTTGGGAAGGCAGCGATGCGGTAAAGGCAACACCGCTAGGCTACCGCGTCACGGTTTGCCAAGAAAACCGTCAACTGTGTAGCCTCAATTACAGCCAGCAAACTTTAGCCTTACCGCTGCCTTTTAGCGGAAATGTTTTCAGCGCTGACCGCAGCAATTTGCTGTTGTTTAAAGGAGGATTACAGTCTCGCATCGGTTTGATCCAAGGCGAATTAGAAGTGGCAGAAGAAAGTCCTTTTGCCACTTTAAACTTAGGCCAGCCCTTGCTAACATTTGCCTGCGAAGATATGCGTTTAACAGTCGGTGCGCCGGAATGTGTGGGAAACAGAGTCGTTGAATTCAGTTATTAGCTGTAAAGTGCGGGTATTTTCCGTCAACCTAAAAAAACAGAACAGCCAGAAACCCGGTTTCTTGAAGAAGCCGGGTTTCTGTCGCGACGTATTAGTTTGAGCTACTTACTAATCTTTTTGAGGAGTTAGGCATCCAACGGCTAAAAACCGGGTTTTTTCCTAAATGCGTCGTTGCGACATCCGAGAAACCGGGTTTTTTTTCGTAGTAAGTAAGTCCTATTTTTAAATGCCAGCCCCCGGAGCTGCTTCAGCACCCATTTCTAAAACTGTACCGCGAAGGAAATCAATTTGCTGCTGAAAGTCCATCCCCTGAACCTTTCCTAATAAAGCTTTTCCGGCGTCAGGAAGTTGATAGTCGGGAGGCATAGGAATAATAGTTCCTTCGTCCATTCCTACTGCTAGAAAATACCAAAAAGCCAGCTTGGTTTCTGGGCTCATCGAGCCGTACATCCGGCTGATTTCAGTATTGGCTTTTGAGGCAATGTCGCGCATTACTTGTAGTTGTGCTTCGTGGGGCAGGGGTTTGACTTGCTCGAACAAACCCTGAGCGATTTCGGAACCGGAAGCACCGGGAGCCGCTGGCGTTATTGACTTGCCCATTTCGGTGTAAACAAACCACAGCACACCTAATTGGTCGTCTACACTCAAGCTCTGGATATCTGCTTTTCCTTGGTCGTAAGCACCGGCAGTAGTAAAAGTCATTCAAGCCTCCAAAATAATATCTATTGCTCAGTTTTCTTATTTTTTAGAAAACTTTTGTTTGCTACTTAAGTTAAAGTACCTAATAAATAGTGATGCTAGAATCTTGCTTAAGACAGAGATGATCCCGGACATAAGTTCGGGGAGTAAATTAACCAAAATTGCGAAAATTTGCAACCAAAGGATGAGGAAAATTTGACCAGATTGTTGTTAGCGGAGCTCATGATTAGCATTGTTTAGCCGATCGACGATCGCCTATAATCGCAACAGACCTGTATTTAGGTGGCTGTTATGTCGATCGCAACTGCAAAACGCTTCACCATAGCGGAATATCATCGCCTCACAGAACTGGGGTTCTTTGGTGAGGACGATCGAGTTGAGTTAATTAATGGAGAACTTGTGAAAAGGGCAGCTAAAGGTACCGCTCACGAAACCTGTCTGAGAAGATTATTGCGGGAATTAAGCGCCATAGTAGCAGAGCGGGCAACTTTACAGTGTCAATCTCCCATCGTTTTACCGACAAACAGCGAACCTCAACCTGATTTTTCGCTCGTACAAAATCGCCCTGACGACTATCTATCCTCTCACCCCTGTCCAGGGGATATACTGTTGCTGATTGAGATTGCAGATTCTTCTTTGAGTTACGACAAAAAGGTTAAGCTCCCCCTTTATGCTGAAGCCGGAATCTCGAACTATTGGATATTTAATTTATTACAAACTTGCTTGGAATGTTACAGCGATCCGTATCAGAATGCCCCTGGCCAATTTGGTTATCGCAGGACGCTGATTTTGTAGAAGTTCACGGGGTTAGCGTGGCAGAAGAGAAGGAGGAATCCGACAAGAACGAGTACTCAAGACAGATTCAGTC